>NZ_CP073588.1:2119090-2421818 GCF_021560015.1 Shewanella vesiculosa
TGTGTTTGACCATTAGCATCAACTTCACTAAGAATTTTATACGGGTCAGTCATGTAACCAGACACACTGGATAAACCATAGTTAGCCTGCATTAACCAATTACGATTAATAATCTGAGTGACACCGAACATAATATCGCTCGTTTGCTTAGTATCATCACCCGCTAAACGAGTTTGATCAAATGCGGCTTGATAATCGGCATCACTGGCATAATTACCCCCGAAACACCATTTGTGACAAGGCTACTGGGCGACCGCCAACAGGGTCAACCACATCATTACTGAACGCGCCCGACAACGACACCGTCGTGTTGTTTTTATTGAAGCTGCGCTCAAGGCCCGCATTAATCCCCATAGAGAGGTAATCGAACTCTTTAGAGCCGTACACACCGACATTACCCGTCCAATCTTGGTTAAGCACTTCTTGCCAATTAGCGCTTAGCTGTACCCCGGGTATCGTGAAAGGTATCGTCAAGCGGCGTTTCACCTGAGCTAACGGTATATTGGCCGTCGCCTGAAGGACGAGTAAAGGTTTGGCTTTCGTCTTGGGCAACCGCACCAGAAGCCGATGCGCCTGTTAAGCTGTCGACTACAATTTTCATGTCTAGGAGTGAAGTTTCGCCAAAGGCTTTTTGCACATTACCAATGGCTTCTGCAGCTTGCACGCGGTCTTGCTCACCATAATACATAATTGCAGCATCGACTTTCCAATCATCATTTGCAGGAGTGGCTTCAGCAGCACTCACCTGTTGATTCAGTAAACTGCAGCTTGCTAACGCCAATGCACTGGCAATATTTTGCTTAGATGTTAGTTGCATCCACAACCTCCACCCGCTAATGAACGCCCACCGCTGGTGCCTTCTTTACTGAAATAAATATGGTCATCTAAGGCAAGATCGAGTTTTTCGCTGTTTAAGGCCATGTCAGCTCTGGCTAATTGATCTTTTTCCCAAGGTTGTACACCTAGGCTTGAACATCCAGCCAAACTACTGACAATGGCTAACGCCACTGCCGCCTTGGCTAAGGGTTGATAAAACGCTTTCGTCATGAGTTTACTCCTGTAACATTTGGATTTCTTGCTCGTAGGCGGGGGTATTTTCGGTAAAAAAATCCCATGTGAGTTTGTACCAGTTCACCTTTACGGTTAAACATAAAACTACTTGGCATTCCTTGTAACTCAAAGGCTCGAGCAATATCGCCCTCAGGGTCAAAGCGAAGATTAAATTTTCCCGGTAGCTTACTCAGAAACTCATGCGCTAATGCGGTGTCAACATCAAGGTTAATCGCTACAACCTCGAGACCTTGCTGTTGATATTTAGCTTGCATGGCATTCATCCAAGGGAATGATTTGCGGCATGGGCCACACCATGAAGCCCAAAAGTCGACATAAACGACCTTACCGGCAAATTGTTGCAAACTGACAGACTGCCCTTGCAGATCCATCACTTTATTATCTAATGACGGAGCAGCATAAGCAGTAACACTGACTCCAAGGCTTAACGCCAAACTTAACGCGGCAATGTTAAACTTACTTAAGCGTGAAAATAACTTTTTTGACATCATATTTTTGCCTACTGACTGAATATAGGACAAAGTAAGTTACCAAGCTTAAGGTTTACTTAAGTAAACAGATCGAACAATTTAAAAAGCTGGCCAAGGCAAATGCTGCCTCGACCAAACAATTGTTAAGGTTAACCACCAATCATCTTCGACACTAAACCTTTCTCATGACCCGATTCAGCCACTAAAATACCCGCTAAATGTAAACTGATAAAAGGAATGAAATACCAAAGTGCCAGTACATGTATTGTTTCAGCCTGTCCTTCTATTGATTCTGGGCCAAATTTAAGCAACAAACCGGTTGTAACTGACAAGGCGACACCCGCATAAAATAGCCAATAGACCCACGCTTGAAACTTTTGTTTAGTGGTTGCTTGGCGCGAAAAAGGTGATGTGTAATGCAGACCAAATTTAGCCATATAAATAAAACGCGCTAACACAAATACACTGACCGCATAGCCGAAATAAATATGCCACTGAAACATAACACCACGAATACTTCTTGCAATGCTCACCGCTTGCTTATCAGTAATGATGACATCAATTTTGGCTAAACCTTGATGAATAATCGCGGCCATATGGTTTTTCTCCATCCAGCCAAGTCGCAATAAAACTGTTAATAGCATGACCATCATAGTCAACGCGAGCCCCCAGTGAATGAGACGATGAAGCAGTGGGAAATTAGTCTGTGTTTGCATATAAACCTCGATAGGATTGCGATAATGCGGCTATTATTACGCCGAAATCTTAACAATTACTTATGAATAACAATAATCGAAAAATATTCTAAAACATGACATTATGACAGGATAAAACATTGAAAGAGGTCACACGTGACAACTATTTTGATTAAATATCGCCAAATAGTGTTATTTCTAGCCGGTCTAGGGACTTCATTAGGTGGACTGTATACTTTGTTTCCCCAATGGGCGCTGGAAAACCTAAACCAACTGCCCTTCTTTGCCAGTGATACAATTTTCATTCAGCATTGGGGCTTTATGGTATTAATGGTGGGATGCAGTTTTTTTATTGCAATGTTTCGCTCAGATTGGGTCAAACCAGTATTTTGCATTACGCTAATTGAAAAGCTGTTTTTTATTAGCTTAGTATTGAGCAATGCCAATCAACCTTTTGTCGATGGATTTTGGTCATCAATGGTAATGGACATGATTATATGTACTTACATCGCCGCTTACTTATGGTGGTGTCGAACCGCCAGTGAGTTAACGTCTTAAGATAGGCAAACTCAATTTAATCGAGCTTATCTGCCGCTGCCGCGACATCGCATTTTTTACAAATAAGGATCATGCCTAATTGTTGTTGTCGACCTTCTACCGTCGTCACCCAGGGGCGAACAGTCCAAGGTGGATTATGGCGTACATGTTGAAAATGGCCACAGCCTAATTCTGCCACCCAATGCTGCTCTTCATCCAGGTGATAACCGATAATTTGTTGCTGCATCCTCGTTCACCTAATCTTTAATAGCAATGCCAATAGCACGGTTAACACCGACAAAAAAGCCTGAACAAGTCAGGCTTTTTGAGCGATAAATAACTTAAGTCAATACGAGGTTACTTAGTACGATCGCGAATGTGGCTCATTGCACGCTTACGACGACGCTCTTGACCCACGGTTAACTTTTCAGTTCTACCTTCAAACGGGTTAGCACCTTCGTGGAAACGTAACTGAATTGGCGTACCAACTACTTTCAATGAACGACGGAAGTAGTTCATCATATAGCGCTTATACGAATCAGGTAGCTTCTTAACTTGGTTACCATGAATAACCACGATTGGTGGGTTATAACCGCCAGCGTGAGCATATTTCAGTTTCACACGACGACCATTAACCAATGGTGGTTGGTGATCATCTTGCGACATCTGCATAACGCGAGTCAGCATTGAAGTACTCACACGACGTGTAGCACTGTCGTAGGCTTCTTCAATTGACTCATACAAATGGCCAACGCCAGTACCATGTAATGCTGAGATAAAGTGAATACGGGCGAAATCGATAAAGCCTAAACGGCGATCAAGTTCGCTTTTAACACGGTCTTTGACTTTTTGATCAATACCGTCCCACTTGTTTATCGCAATAACCAATGCACGACCAGCGTTTAAGGTAAAACCTAATAAACCAAGATCTTGCTCTGCAATACCTTCGCGCGCATCGATAACCAATAATACTACGTTAGCATCTTCAACTGCTTTTAAGGTTTTAATCACCGAGAATTTCTCGATAACTTCATTCACTTTACTGCGACGACGAACACCAGCAGTATCAATTAATACGTACTCTCTACCTTCACGTGACATTGGAATATAAATACTGTCACGAGTAGTACCGGGTTCGTCATAAACCACCACACGTTCTTCGCCGAGGATACGGTTAATCAGTGTTGATTTACCCACATTAGGCTTACCAATAATGGCGAGCTTAATCGGTAAGTTTTGCAGGCGTTCTTGTTCTGCTTCAGCTTCTTCTTCAGTATATTCACGTTCAACTTGCTCGCCTTCTTCGTCGAGTTCGCGAACGATACCCATAGCTTCAGCATAAGGCGTTAGTGCGTAATCAATCATGTTGGTCACACCACGGCCTTGCGCGGCAGCCATTTGGTATACTTCACCTAGACCTAAAGACCAAAACTCACCACAAGCTGAATCGGCATCAATGCCGTCGACTTTGTTAGCAACCACAAAAGTGACTTTATCACGGCTACGTAAATGCTGAGCAATCGCTAAATCGGCAGCTGTCATACCCGCACGAGCGTCAGTCATAAATAATACGACATCCGCTTCTTCAATCGCGGCCAATGACTGTTCAGCCATTTTAGTTTCGATCCCTTCTTCGCTGCCATCAATACCGCCAGTATCAACAACGATAAACTCGTAGCCAGCTAAAAATGCGCGGCCGTATTTACGGTCACGTGTTAAACCTGGGAAATCAGCGACTAACGCATCACGAGTACGAGTAAGACGGTTAAATAATGTCGATTTGCCGACATTCGGTCGCCCTACAAGGGCCACTACAGGGATCATGATTTTGCCTCTAAAAAACTTTTCAATAAAAAGCCCCCGGAACGCTTCCAGGGGCTCTAGTAAGGATATTATACCTTAATTAACGCAAAAATAGTGCTACGACTTATTCCGCATCAGTTTTGGTATCTTCCTCAGCATTCATTTGCTCTTGCTTGTTCAAGGAAACAATAGCAACTTTACCACTTCGGCCTTGAACATAAATGTTGTCACCCACCACTAAAGGTTGGGCATATAATCCATCACTATCAACTTCAATGCGGCCAACAATGTCACCGCTATTACGGTCAATAAAGTGCAAGTAACCTTCAAAGTCACCAACAACAATGTAATTGTCTATCACGGCTGGAGCGGTTAATTCACGGTTTTTAAGAACCGAATTACTCCATAATTCCAGACCATTACGACGATCAACCGAATAAATACGGCTATGATCATCAACTAAGTACAGGCCAATACCTGCAGCAGCTAAATCATTAAAGCTTGAATATTTACGTGACCAAACAATCCGTCCGCTGCGAAGCTCCATAGACACGAGATTACCGTTGTAACTCGCAACATAAATATTTTCGCCCAAAATTAATGGCGTCATATCAATATCGGCCATCCGGGTAAACTCATTGGAACCCGTTGGGGTAAATACCGCTTGTTCCCATGCTTGTTGGCCATTACTTTTGACCACAACAGCGACTTTGCCATCTGCTGTGCCTAAAAAGAAACCGCCCGCTTCATAAGCGGCTGAACCTGTACCTCGTAAGGTAAGGTTTGGCAGCTGCATTTCATAGGTCCATAACTTTTCACCGTTATCGATATTAAATGCTTCAAATGCACCTTTACTGGTATTTACTGCAACAACATCTTCTGCCACTGTCGGTGCCGATAATAACTCACCATTAGCTTGAGCAGACCACACTACGTCACCCGTAGCCTCATCTAGCGCAACTAATAAGCCAGTTTCACCACCAACAAAGACTTTGTTACGTGCCGCAGTAACGCCGGCAGCTAAACGAATTCCTTTGGTTTTAATTTCAAGCTTATCTTCAAAGACATCATTAAAGTCTTGTTTCCATAGCTCCTTGCCGCTGGTTTCATCAAACGCAACCACAACACCGCTGCGATCGGCGACAAATAATTTGCCATAACGAACCGCTGGACGAAGTTGCGAGTAATAATCACCTACGCCATCGCCAACACTGGTATCCCAAGTCACTTCAGGAAATACAGTTGCTTGTATATCAACTAATTCACTCACTGGCTCTTCTTCAACATCACTTGAAGAACAAGCAGACATAAGAGCAACACTTAACCCGACGGCAAGTAGATTTTTACACCAAGACTTCATTGGCTAAATTCCTTATGCCTTATTTAGATTGTCTAACTTCATGGTCAGCGCAGGACTGGCTATCGCGCCACCATTATCCACGGCTGCTTGATAAGCTAATTTGGCTTTATCCAAATCACCTTGACGCACTAAAAAGTCGCCTTTTAATTCTTCACGTTGCGAAGCAAATGCTTTATCAGTCACTTGTTCTAGTGTGGCTAATGCCATACCAAGATTATTTTGCTCAGCTTGAATACGCGCTAGACGTATCATGGCCACCATGCCTAAACCTGAACCTGGCTCTGCGGCAATTACTTTGGTAAATGAGGCTTCAGCTTTTGCTAAATCACCCGCTTCAACCGCTGATTTAGCGACCATCAACTCGAGTAATGCCTGATAACCTTGCTGATCATGTTCTGATGTAAAGCTTTCTGCCTGAACCAATAACGCTGCAGGGTTAGCTGACTGTGTCACGATAGACTGAAACGATTCGGAAGCTTTTTCGGCTGCCGTCACTTTCATATCAGAATAAGTATTCCAACCATATAGACCACCTAGGCCTACCACGGCACCCACGACAATCGAGGTACCATAATCTTTCCAGAACTGCTTGATAGCATCTACTTGTTGTTCTTCTGTGCTATAAATTTCCACTTGCACTTCCCCTTTGAAATCAATTCTTAAATCAGTTCTGCAATTTTAGTTACGAGTTCACTACGCGTAACCAATTGTTGTTCGTCTTTTGTTCTTAACGGCTTGATAGCCACTTGATTATTCGCTACTTCATTTTCGCCAATGATCAACGCAAATTGAGCACCGCTTTTATCGGCACGCTTCATTTGCTTTTTAAAGTTACCACCACCGCAATGACTCATGACTTTAAGCGTTGGTAACTGTTGACGCAACTCTTGAGCCACTTTAATGGCTTCAACCACACAATTATCACCCATAGCAGTAACATAGATATCTACTTCAGGGGCAATATCACTGGTTAACTCAAGCGTTTCAAGTAATAGTACAATGCGCTCAAGGCCCATTGCAAAGCCAACGGCTGGAGTATCTTTCCCCCCCAGTTGGCCGACTAAACCATCGTAGCGGCCACCCGCCAACACTGTACCTTGAGAGCCCAAACTGGTGGTAACCCATTCGAATACAGTGCGGTTATAATAATCTAAACCACGAACTAAACGTGGATTGATGGTGTATTGGATGCCAACAGCGTCTAAGAGTTCACATAAAGTTGAAAAATGTGTCTTAGTTTCTTCACCCAAGTAATCCATTAATGCTGGTGCGTCAGCTAAAATAGCCTGCACTTGCTGATCTTTAGTGTCCAGTACACGCAATGGATTTGAATACATCCGACGTTTACTATCTTCATCGAGAATGTCTTTATGCTGCTCTAAAAAAGCAATCAACGCATCGCGATAGGCCGCACGTTCAGCGGGATCGCCTAAGGTGTTTAGCTCAAGTGCAACGTGCTCTTTAATCCCTAGCAAGTCCCATAAACGGGCTGATAACATCAATACTTCAGCATCAATATCGGCGCTACCAATGCCATACACTTCAACACCGAACTGGTGGAACTGACGATAACGACCTTTTTGCGGACGCTCATGACGGAACATAGGTCCCATATACCATAAACGTTGTTCTTGGTTGTAAAGCAGACCATGTTCGTTACCCGCACGAACAGTTGAAGCGGTACCTTCAGGACGTAAGGTTAAGCTGTCACTATTACGATCTTCAAAGGTATACATTTCTTTTTCAACAATATCGGTCACTTCACCAATAGAGCGCTTGAAAAGGTCGGTACTTTCTACGATAGGAGTGCGAATTTCGCTATAACCGAATGCACTAACAGATGAACGCAATACTGCTTCGAGTTTTTGCCATATAGGACTTTGGGTAGGCAGAATATCATTCATTCCGCGAATAGCTTGGATTTGCTTTGCCACTGTTAACTTGTCCACTTATTGAATTAGCTTGCGCTAATAAAATGTAAATACACCCTCTGCATCGGCAACTTTAGGTTGTCATGCACAGGATTAAGATTATTCGGTTTTATCGGTTATCGCGATACGGTTGGCCATCATGCTTGCTTTTGCACGGATCTTAGCTTCTAAACCATCGACGATATTGTTATTATCAAAGCGTTCTTTTTGACGCACTCCGCCATCATAATAACCGCTTTTAGCATGGCCACCCGTTAAACCAATATCAGACACTAATGCCTCGCCTGGACCATTAACCACACAACCTATAATGGACACATCCATTGCGGTGGTAATGTCTTCAAGACGACGTTCAAGTTCATTGACTGTGCTAATCACATCAAATTCTTGGCGCGAACAAGAAGGACAAGCAATAAAATTAATTCCACGGCTACGAATGCGCAAAGACTTTAAAATATCAAAGCCCACTTTGATTTCTTCAACGGGATCGGCTGCTAAGGAAATACGTAAAGTATCACCAATACCCTCAGCTAATAACATGCCTAAACCCACAGCTGATTTAACTGAACCGGCACGCATACCGCCTGCTTCAGTAATCCCCAAATGCAAAGGTTGACGTATTTGTTTAGCGAGTAAACGATAAGATGCGACAGCAAGAAATACATCAGAGGCTTTTACACTGACTTTAAATTGATCAAAGTTCAAACGGTCCAAAATATCCACATGACGCATTGCCGACTCAAACAATGCCTCCGGAGTTGGCTCGCGATACTTATCCATTAAGTCTTTTTCAAGCGAACCACCATTGACCCCGATACGGATTGGAATATTTTTATCGCGTGCACATTCAACAACGCTGCGAATACGCTCTTCATTACCAATATTTCCAGGATTTATGCGCAGGCAATCTGCACCGTATTCAGCCACTTTAAGTGCAATACGATAATCAAAATGAATGTCGGCAATCAAAGGCACATTCACTGACTGTTTAATGATTTTAAACGCTTCAGCTGCATCCATCGTTGGCACAGAAACACGCACTAAATCAGCGCCCACCTTTTCCAACGCACGAATTTGTGCAACTGTGGCTTCAACATCATTAGTATTGGTATTAGTCATCGACTGGACAGCAATCGGTGCACCATCGCCAATAGGCACATTGCCCACATATATACGTGTTGATGGTCTGCGAATAATTGGGGATTCGTTATACATGTAAATGTACTCTACTGCAGTTGCTAAAGCATTATGACGCTTTAGGCAGGGTTAATCTTGCTACTCGACCATTGGCAAATTCAGCTAAACTGATTTTATTGCCATCGAGGCTGATACTGGCGACTTGAGGTGCACCTAGGATCACTTTAAACGGTTTTGTACCTTGAACTTCAATTCGCTGAGCTGAATTTTTCACGCCATCAACCATGACTTTACCTGTGGCATCAGTCACATTAACCCAACAATCACCTGAAAGTTCAATGGTTAATACACTTGCACCACTCACTAAACTTGAGCTTGTTGATGCGGCTTGTGCATTATCACTTTCAACACTACTAGGTGAAGTAATGGCTGCATCTTGCGCCGTTTGAATAAGCTTATCTTCAGCATCTATTGCAGCTTGGCTAGGAGCCTCTGTCGCACTGGTTTCGTTACTTGGCTCATTACCACTATACTGTTCAGTTTCGCTTCTAATGAATTGTTGCGGTTGGGCCATGTTACTTCCAGCAGCAATTTCTTCAACGGTTGGTTGAGATAAATCAACACTGGTTATTAACGATGACTTTTGAACCCACCACAATACTAACATGGCGATCAATACGGCAATGATAAGGTAAGTCACAAAATTTAGACGGCTATTACGAGCTTGATGCGTCGTCTTACGTGAAAAACTTTGCATTTCAGGGGCAACAATTTCAGGTAATTGCTGGCTTAAACATAGCTGAATTTTGTTCATATCAGCACTTACTGCACGAGCATAATTTTTAATATAGCCGCGCACATAAGTGGTAGAGGCAATATTATCAAAGATGTCATTTTCAAGATCATTAATGATCTTGGGGCGTAAATGCAGTTGAGTTGCGACGGTCTCAATTGAGATCCCTTTTGCTTCGCGGGCCGCTTTTAAAATGGCCCCAGCAGTAACAACATTTGTTAACAATGACGCGTTCTCTTCGTCTTGTTCTACTTGTTCGAATTCTTTAGTCATTAATTCAAGTTAGCTCTATAATTTTTGGCTTGTGGAGATGCAGGAAACTTCGCAATTAATAAAATGCCAAATCGTTTTACGGCCTCTACATCGTTCGCCGCCCGCTCAATCTTGATCCCTAAGGCTAAACTTTCTGCTGATTCACTAGCAACTCGATGGTATCTTGCGAGTTGTTCGCGCGCATCGCCGTAGTCAGCATCTTCCATGGCTAACTCGGTTAATTCTAATAATGTGACTTTACGTCTTGGATCATACTTTAACGCCATATTAAAATACTGTCGCGCTTTTTCTTTATTACCGGCTTTGCGACTGCATACACCTAAGTTTTCATAACTTGATGCGGTACGGGTATATTGAGGTGTCTCTATGGCTGCAAGAAACATTTTCTCAGACTCGACAAACTTATTTTGTTGGCACAAAAACACCCCAAAATTGTTACGCGCATCACCCGTCACATCACTCAAACTAATCGCTTTTTTGTATGACTCTTCCGTTCGCTCAATATCGCCAACGGTTTGATAATAATAAGCCATTGCCATATGAACTTCACTGATGTTCGGCGCATATTCAACAGCTTTATTTAAATTATACTTTGCTTGCTCGCTATTACCACGCTGTAGATAAGTCAGTCCTAGTTGCATACGTTCTCTAGCAGCTCCCTGCTTATCAAACTGACGTTCAGCTACAGGGGTATCAGTACCACTGTAAGTACGCTCAGTAACACAAGCAGTGGCAGACAAAGCCACTAAAGTCATTAAACAAACCTTTTGCATTCCATGCTTCATTTATAAGCCTATTATCTATGCAAACAACGAGTTATTCCATTGTGACTGAAATCTGACTCTGTTGCATTTGTTTTTTTGCTAAACGCTTTGTTCTATCACGAATATCACCGGCTAATTGACCACAAGCAGCATCAATATCGTCACCACGCGTTTTACGCACAATCACGGTTAGACCATGTTCCATTAACACTTTAGAAAAACGGTCAATGCGTGAGTTCGATGAACGGCCATACGGAGAACCAGGATACGGGTTAAACGGAATTAAGTTAATCTTACATGGCGTATCTTTCATTAAGATAGCGAGTTCATGTGCTTGATCTGTGCTGTCATTTATATGATCAAGCATCACATACTCAACCGTGACACGGCCACGGTTTGCATTAGACTTTTCTAAATAGCGACGAATACCCGCTAAAAACTCTTGCAATGGGTATTTTTTATTCACCGGAACGAGCACGTCACGTAACTTATCGTTAGGCGCATGGATACTGACGGCTAATGCCACATCGATGACATCACCTAATTTATCAAGTGCTGGTACCACACCCGAGGTTGATAATGTCACTCGACGCTTAGATAAACTAAAGCCAAAATCATCTAACATAATGTCCATAGCAGGGATAACGTTAGCAAGGTTAAGCAAAGGCTCGCCCATCCCCATCATCACTACGTTTGAAATTGGTCGATCGCCAGTGTCTTTATGGAAACCTAAAAATTGCGACACCCGCCAAACTTGACCGATGATTTCAGCGACGGTTAAATTACGGTTAAAACCTTGCTGACCAGTAGAGCAAAAAGTACATTCTAAAGCGCAACCTACTTGTGATGATACACACAAGGTCGCTCGGTCTTCTTCTGGAATATAGACGGTTTCGACTTCTTGGCCCTGACCAACATTAATAGCAAATTTAATGGTCCCATCAGCAGACTTTTGGAAATTAGAAATCTCAGGTGCGACAATTTCGCATCGCGCTGCTAATTTACCACGCAATACTTTATTTATATTGTTCATTTCTTCGAAGTCAGTAACGCCAAAGTGATAAATCCACTTCATTAACTGATCGGCACGAAACGGTTTTTCACCCATCTCGCTGAACAATGCTCGCAGTCCTTTACGATCAAGATCTAATAAATTGATTTTCTTTTCACTCATCTGCCTAACCTCAAACACCAAAACCTTTAACAGGGCGGCAAATTATACAGATGCTGGCCAAGATTAGCTAGTAATCAAATAGCCTTGTTATCGCATCAAAAATCAAACATTCACCTGGTTTGGCGCCCAACATGAGTAAAATAATGTTAGAATCGATTTCCAATTAAAGAGGGAAATTATGAAGCAACGCTACACATTAACTTTAGCCCACATTAATGATACCCACTCTAACTTTGAACCCAGCCCCGTTCAGTTTAGCCTCGAGAATCAACAAAAATCATATACCCTCGAAGCACATTCTGGCGGATATGCACGTTTAGGTTATCAAATTGAACACGCCAGGCAACAAGCAGCAATCAAACAGTCGCCTTTTATTTTTTTGCATGGTGGTGATAGTTTTCAAGGGACATTATATTTTAGAGAGTTTAAAGGTGCAGCCAACGCGCATTTACTAAACTTACTCAAACCTGATGCTATGGTAATAGGTAATCACGAAGTCGATGCAGGCAATAGCCCAGTTCAAGCTTTTCTAAACCGTATCGATTTTCCGGTACTAGCTGGCAATATGGACCTCAGCCAAGAAGACCGACATAAATCGGGCCGACTTTATGGCCATCCAATGCTGTACGATTTTGATGACTCAACTGAAACAGCCAAAGTATTAATTAAGCCATTTCATGACACTAAGTTAGCCATTATTGGTATTACATTAGATCAAATGCGCTTAATTGCACGGCCCGATCCTGACACCCACTTTGCCAACGCCATCGACACGACTTTGCGGACAATACAACGCTTACACCAGCAGGGTATCTATCACATCATAGTATTGAGCCATTTAGGCTTAGATCAAGATCGAGAACTTGCTGCAAAAGTTGATGGGATCAGCTTAATTGTTGGCGGTCATTCTCATACACTGCAAGGCCAACTGAGTGATATTGGTTGGAGTAATATTCCTTATGCAGAAACGATTAATTCAACGCCTATTTTACATGCAGGTAAATATGCAGAAACAATTGGCTTGGCTGAAATATGTTTTGATCAACATGGCAAAATAGTTGAGTTACAGGGCAATAACTATTTTATGGTCGATGAAAACATCACAGTAACCACCAAAGACGGTCATGCCACAGACAGTAATACTGCCGCAACCTTAGTCAAACAACTTTTTGCTCATCCGAGCATTAAAGACGCACAACATGATGAACATATTCACTCAGTAATCCATACTCAATACAGACCATCATTAGATGCGATAGAAAATCAAATCCTTGGCCATATTCCTCGCGACTTTGTCCATACACGCTTACCAAGCAAACACTTACCTCATGGCAGTGAAATCGCCCCCTGGGTCAGTCGAAGCATGTATAAAGCGGCTAAAAATATTGAACCAACAATAGATTTTGCCTTGCACAATGCTGGTGGGGTAAGACAGTCACTGAACAAAGGCCAATTATCTTTAGCTGATGTTGTGGGACGAATTTTGCCCTTTGAACTCCCTCTTACCTTATATAAAATTCAAGGTAAATACGTTATCGAAGCATTAGAGTCCGCGATAAACTCCGCGACCAATAACGGCATAATGGGTACCGGCGCAGGCAGTTTCCCCTACCCTTATGGCTTGCGCTACTTTTATGACGGTAAGCAAGCTAAAGGCTTAAGGATAACTCAGATTGATATCTACAAAGACGATCAATGGCAAACACTAGAACCTAATAAGCTGTATTTGGGAGTATCAAGTTCTTATACTGCTGCAGGTAAAGAAGGATACGAGGCATTATTACATGCTCATTGGCAGCAACCCATTAGTAATCAAACACTGCCTGAAGCTTTTATCGATTTTGTAAGCCAGCATGGACACCTTATTACTGGGCAACTATTTGCTAATGTTCACTACATTAGCCATCACGATTAAACCATCTAGTGATAATACCTAGCCACTGGCACACTCAAACGCTGCCAGCGGCTTTTACGACTTTGTCAGCCGGTATCGACAACTTAAGAGTGGGCAACTATTTGCTAATGTTCACTTCATTAGCCATCACGATTAAATCAACTAGTGATAATACCTAGCCACTGGCACACTCAAACGCTGCCAGCGCCTTTTACGACTTTGTCAGCCGGTATCGACAACTTAAGAGTGGGCAACTATTTACTAATGTTCACTACATTAGCCATCACGATTAAACCATCTAGTGATAATACCTAGCCACTGGCAGATAACAATTATTCGTGCTAGATCACAGACCATAATCAGCTGAGATGGTTAAATAGCATAAAATTGAGCCAATCTCGTTATCCAGTGTCATCTGTAGATAAAATAGGAATACATACATGAAAGCTAAATTAATCGCATTTGCTGCCGCAGCCACTTTGGCTTTAGGTGTTTCCTCTGTGTGGGCACAAGGTGCTTTGCATCAAGCAGAAGTCATCGACACTATGAATGGTGGCGGTTACACCTATGTTCAGCTAAAAGAAGCCGACAAAACATACTGGGCAGCAGGCCCACAAACAGAAGTGAATAAAGGCGATAAAGTTGAAGTGTCTGAGCAAATGTGGATGACCGATTTTAAAAGTTCAAGCCTAAACAGAACATTTGATAAAATCATGTTTGTTGGCAACATTAATAAAAAATAGTACGTTTTATCGCAAAAATCTTACATAATTGACCAATCTTACCGATTGGTCTTTTTTATGAAAAACTCAATAAATCAACCAAGTCAAATCGTTGATTTTTCAGCGTCATACGCTACTCAAGTAAGCCAGTTATACCATACTGCTGTGCAAGGTATTGAACATCCGAGATACCCGAAACTAAAACTTGATGCATGGTCATTAGCCCCCCCGTTCAGCTAAGTTCTGGCAATTACAATACAAGCGAAATAAAGCTTGGATTGCATTAAACAAGCAACAGGTCATCGGTTTTATTAGCCTAGAAACTCATTTTAACCACCAGGGTTATATTGACTGTTTATACGTGCACCCCAACTTCCAAAATCAAGGTATAGCAAGCTCGCTATACCAACACCTTGAACATTGGGCACAGCAGCAACAATATCCATTTGTCAGTGTCGATGCGTCATATTTATCTAGAGCTTTGTTTGAGGCCATGGGTTTTGCCTTACAACAAGTCAGCTACCAACAAAAACGTGGCCAAACTTTCACCGGTTTTTACATGAAAAAAGCGCTCTGAGCGCCAAGAGAGGCCTCAAAAGGACGGTGACTAGCGGTAACGGTATAAGTGTTAAAAGCCAAGATGCTAGGATGATAACGAGCGAACGCTTTGGCCGCTTTATTTAGCAGCGTAGCGATCTAGCAGGACGCAGTTCGCCCTAGCCTCAGGGCTGTTACGTTCGTTATCGCTTGCCATCGCTTATTACCAAGGTCACCGCTTTAAAAGCGGTTGCAGCATTTCTTCTAATCCATTGAGCTTCACTTCATACATTAATGCAAGCTGCTCACCAAGCTTACCTTCTGGAAAGCCTTTTGAATGAAACCACACTAAATAAGGTTCAGGCAACTGCAGTAACTTACGGCCAGCATATTTACCAAATGGCATGGTTTGATTAATCGCTTCTAATAATTGTTGTTCATTCATGACTTCGGTCCCACAGCTTTGATGGCTAAAACCCAAGTGTAACACGCTGCAAACCGTAAAAAAGTCCCTCATAGCGCCAACTATTACTTATATCAATTTCGAATAACAAAAGTAAAAATAAGATGTAAAAAGTGTATCAACAAGATATGAAAGCATAATATGCCAAATTAGCTGGCCAGTAATAGGGTACATGTTCCTCAGTAAAGTGCTTTAAGTGATTATAAAGTTTAACTTTTAAATAACATTCCTCCGTGCGACACCATGTTGTCAATTTTTTGCCGTACAAGCTAATTTAGTCAATTAAACATCTAGGCGACATTTATAAAAAACTGTCAAAAATCAGCTAATTGACCAAACCTAATTCAGTATTTAAAGTGAGTTTAGAATTATTTTTAGGTAAATAACAAACTTGGTTGGGAGGGCTGTATAGATGATCATATTAGTAGGTGGTGAGAAAGGCGGCAGCGGTAAAAGCTGTTTAGCGCAAAATATTGCGGTGTTCCTGACCCAAGAGGCAGATGCCTGCGTGATTATGGTCGACTGCGATCCACAAAGAACAACATCAGACTGGATCCAAGCTCGTAACAACAACCCCAAATTATCGGCGATAAACTGCGTACAGCTTTATGGCAAAATCCGTAATGACCTCCTCAGCTTAGAGCAACATTATGACTATGTAATTGTCGATTGTGGTGGTCAAGATAACCTTGCCTTACGAGCATCTATGTCAGTTGCATCACATGTATTAATGCCGTTAAGACCAAAACGTCGCGACTTGAAAACGGTCAGCCACATGGATGATATCGTGTCCACTTGTTTGATGATAAATCCCAAAATGAAAGCATCATTTGTAATCACACAATGCCCAAGCTTACCTAACCAAGCAAGTAGAATCATCGAAGCAAAAGATGTTTGTCGTACTTACGATATTAACGTATTAGATGCAGTTAACTACAGTCGTAACATTTATGACGACAGTGAAGAATCGGGCTTATCAGTATTTGAATTAGAACCCAAAGGTAAAGCAGCAGAAGAGATGCGCAGTATTGCTTGCGAATTACTTGAGATTACCGATGCAAAGCAACTCCTTAAACAGCGCAATACAGCATCGAATGTGACCACATTGGGAGGAAATTATGGGACTAGCCGATCTCAAGAAAAACGCTTCGTCATGTAAGCAAACCAATAACATCGCAGTATCAATTGATGACTTTATTGCAGCTGCAGATCTGTACGCAGCCGGTAAAGGTGGGGCTCGACATGCGGTAACCTCTGAGGTTGTTGGCACAGAGAGTCAAACGAATATAATCGATTTTCTACAGCGTAAATACCCGCAGAAATTGGGGGCAATAAAATCAAATAGCAACAACAAAAAGCAACCTTATAAGCGCTGCACTTATACTTTAAGCGAGACAGCTATCACTCAGTTAGCCTTGCTGAGCCAGCAAGGCGGCATAGCAAAGTCAAAACTGATTAGACAATTGATTTCACAATATTTCAGCTTATCGCCACTACAACAAAAAAGCTTAGAAGCTAATTTTAAAGATTAATCGTTAATTTACTTTGTGATTGGTCAGGATGTTCCCCTTTCTCCCCCCACCCTTTCACTGGCTAATAAATATGAAGGTCATATTTATTAGCCAGTGCTTTTTTCTAAAAACTCAACCTCTCATACCGCTGCATAAGTTAATATTTGCCCAGCACCTAGAGTTAATTTTTGCTAAAGCTTGAATTTGTTTACAGACAGCCCCATTAATCTCACATAGGGCAAAATTTTATAACAAACACAGCTAAAGCTATCGAATAACACCACGGAGTAGTGCGAAAACTTGTCAGCACAGATATAAGCTTGAGATAACAACCAAAAAACCTTTTTGACTATTAGGATCCTTCTATGATCGCGATTGTAACATTGCTCATTATATCAATGACTGCTATTGGATGGATTACCAGTAGTCAATGGCGCCTCAATCGTCAACGTAGCATAGTGGCTAGCAAACCATTTCCAACACTATGGCGTAATATATTAAAAAAGCGCTTTCCTTACTTTAAAGCCATGCCAACAGACTTGCAGCTACAGCTTAAAAAGCATATCCAAGTGTTTATTAGTGAGAAACAATTCGTCGGTTGTGACGAATTCGACATAAATGATGAAGTAAAAGTCACCATAGCAGCCCAAGCCTGTTTATTATTGCTCAACCGAAAAACTGATTACTATCCTAAACTGAAACAAATTTTGGTCTACCCAAGTGCATTTATTGTTCATCAAAACCGCACTGATATAGCAGGCGTGTATTCTACTCAGCGTAATGTGTTGCTGGGTGAATCTTGGGAATATGGCAAGGTAGTGTTGTCATGGAACAGCACTGTAGAAGGCGCTGCAGATCCGTTTGATGGCAGCAATGTGGTTATTCATGAATTTGCTCACCAACTTGACCAAGAAGATGGCAGCGCCAATGGTGCGCCTCCTTTACGAGATATCACCTCATATCGTTCTTGGTCTGCTACTCTAGGGCAGGAATTTAAACAACTTCAGCATTGCGCTCAACAGCATATCCCGTCATTATTCAATTATTACGGCGCAACTAATCCCGCAGAGTTTTTTGCTGTAATAAGTGAAACATTTTTTGAACGACCTATTGAGTTTTACCAACAACATAATCAATTATATAAAGAATTAAGCCAATTTTATCAGCTAGATCCAATAAATTGGCATTAGATAAGTCATCAACATAATAATAATTCATAACGTAAAAGGAATACTATGCAATCAATCATTAACAGACTTGGATTTATTGCGGTGTTAATGACCACAGTAGCAGCCTTCGACTTGCATGCAACAGAAGCCGATGACACCTCACTTGGTCAAAGCCAAACCGAACCAAAAAACAAGCAAGTGAGCCAACAAGTAAGCTCCGAAAGCGAAGCAGTGATTAAGAATATTAGCCAGGCAAATGAATTAATTGACAGCCAAGGTTTATCTGCAAAAGACAGCCAGGCCGTCAGCGCTTTATTAAACCAGTTACATGAAAGCGCAGCAGCAGCTGACTGGACGACTTATTTTAGTCTTTATCACCCACAAGCAGTGTTTATTGGTACCGATAAGTCAGAACGATGGGATATGCTTGAGTTTGAACGTTATGCCAAACCCACTCAAGGTTGGCGTTACGATGTAAAGTCTCGTCACTTACTGCAAATTGACGATACCATTGTATTTGACGAACAGCTTTATAGCCCAGAGTATGGCATTAGCCGAGGAACAGGTGCATTAGTTCAAACAGTTGATGGTTGGAAAATAGCACAATATCATTTGAGCTTTCCGATACCAAACGACAAAGCTAAACGTATTACTAGCTTAATTATGCAATAATCATCAGTTCATCAGGGTGACCATGTTTATTATCACGGTCACTCTTTTGTTTAAGAGCAGATGCTTAATATCCAGTGATAAATCTTTAATTCACCCAATAATAGTCAATAACTAAATAGCCTTGTTATGCCATCGACACCGCAAAACACACATTTGCCAACTCACTAAAGTGAGTAAAACTGTCAAAATCATCTTGTTCAAAATGACGCCCAGAGCCCAACCTATCGGCATAAAACAAGCCTAATACTTTATTTCCAACAGATAGTGGGGCTAATAGAAATCCATTTTGGGAAAATCGCTCCACAAGCACATCATCTACTTGTACTTTGCATTCATTGCTGGTTGGTGCATTAACCCAAAAGCTCTTTTTTTGCCCAATGCACTGAGTAAAGACCGATTGGGGATCATCAAGTTCAATCACAAATGCTTGCTTTAATAATTCAGCGCCATCGCCCATCATCACTCTTGGCTGTAATAGTTTACGACTCGGTGATAATAACAATACACCGCATCGGTCTAAACCAACACCGGTTAACATGCCCTCTAATGTCGTGTGCATGATTTGATTAAAATCAGTTTTTACCGCAGCGTAATGGGTTAATTGCCTCAGTTTACTTAATTGATAAGCGTGATTGGTTTCACGTACCTCAGAAGGCACAACTGGAGCATCAATATTGTCTAATACATTAGCGGTATGAGGTAAATAAGACACAATCGCTTTAGCACCGTATTCGATAGCTAGCTTATGGGTTGTTTCACTGCAATCAATAAACTTTTCAGTAAATTTAGCCACACTGATGTCTAACATATCTGCGGCTTGGGATAAGCGCTTATGCAACTCTTCAGCATTAACGTTAGGTTGCGATACTATCTCCGATAACTTATCGGGCTAAAAAAATACAACGGATTTCGGGCATACGTTCATCTGGCTGCGTTAACGATTTAATTAACACGTCACCTAAACCCCAGCTTCTGGCAATACTCTGGGTAAGCTGAATAAATGACGTACCAAGTTCAGCTCGTATCAATGAGTTTTGCTCTATTTTATCATCGGTTGATAACAGTTTTTTATCTAGCTGTTCGGTTAGCTCACCGCCCATGCTCCAAAAAGCACTTTCACCGATGCGATACAACAAAGAAGCGATAAAAACCTCTTCACGTAACGATTCTCCTCGATCGCTCATCATCATTCTGGCGAGCATGGCCGCCTGAAAAGATTGCGCCATCAGCTTTAACAAGCGTTGATAAACACTGGCACTCAGATGTTTGTTTTCGAGTAAACTGGTCAGTAGTTTTGCGGTAATGCAAATATTACGAATAGTATCAAATCCGAGTACTACGGCTGCGCGGCTGACAGTCGACACCGGATTAATACCTTTATTGTAGGTAGCACTGTTTGCTACTCGCAAAATTCGCGAGGTAAGTGCGTTGTCGTGCATGACACTTCGACCGAGTAAAGATAACGAAGATACATCGTCTTTAGCCAGCTTTTCTAAATCACGCACTGTGGAACATAATGCAGGCATTTCTTGATCACTGATACGCTTGGTCCAATAATCAGCCCCTTTTTGCTGAGTCATCGCCTTCAAAATTTGACCTAAATGTAACAAATATTGATTTAGTATACTCAATTTCAACACAGTGTCTTGTAGAGATTGTCATTAGAGCAAGCTAGCTCACGTATCAAAGTAAAACAACGATATTTGCTTTCAAATGACGTGGCAATAAACCAATGAATAAGTCGCAATCACTCTCATGGTTATTAAATGATGTGCTAACTGCGTCACTTTATTTATATTTTAGTGAATCTAATTTGAGTTGAATCTGTTTGATGTGCAGAGTAACAAGCATGAGATAAAAATTAAGCAAAAAAAAACGGCTCACAAGAGCCGCAATCACAAATAATGTGGTTAAAAAGCTTACGGGTAGGAAGTAGCCAAACAATCAGGATTAACAACTAAGTAAAACTTATAATCCAACATCCTTGGATAAAAATCCCGTGCTGCCTGTAGGTGAGCTGCACGGGGTTACAACAGCCACAAAGTGACTAAACTTGTAAAACGGTTGGGACTATAGGTTAAAACTGTTCTTCTTCAGTAGAACCTGTTAGCGCTGTTACTGATGATTTACCACCTTGAATACAGGTTGTGACTTGGTCAAAGTAACCAGTACCCACTTCTTGCTGATGCGATACGAAGGTATAACCTTTCTTAGCCGCAGCAAATTCAAGTTCTTGAACTTTTTCAACATAATGCTTCATGCCTTCACCGCGAGCATAGTCATAGGCTAAATCGAACATGTTGTACCACATGTTATGAATGCCCGCTAACGTGATGAACTGATACTTGTAACCCATGTTAGACAGCTCTTGCTGGAATTTAGCAATCGTGACGTCATCTAGGTTCTTCTTCCAGTTAAATGATGGAGAACAGTTATAAGCTAATAGTTGATCTGGGTACTTAGCATGAATAGCATCAGCAAACTTCTTCGCTTCTTCAAGACAAGGTTTAGCCGTTTCACACCAAATTAAATCAGCATACGGAGCATACGCAAGACCACGTGAAATGGCTTGGTCTAAACCAGCTTTAACACGGTAGAAACCTTCGCTAGTGCGTTCGCCAGTTACAAAGTCACGGTCATATTCATCACAATCTGAAGTCATTAAATCTGCAGCATTGGCATCAGTACGTGCAATAACTAACGTATCAACACCGCTCACATCTGCAGCTAAACGCGCAGCCACAAGCTTTTGTACTGCTTCTTGGGTTGGAACAAGAACTTTACCGCCCATGTGACCACACTTTTTAACCGACGCGAGTTGGTCTTCAAAGTGAACCCCAGCAGCACCAGCATCAATCATCGACTTCATTAGTTCGAAAGCATTCAGTACGCCACCAAAACCGGCTTCAGCATCTGCAACGATTGGTAAAAAATAATCAGTATAATTGTCATCACCAGGATTAACTTCTTTGCCCCATTGAATTTGGTCAGCTCGGCGGAATGAGTTATTAATACGGCTCACAACAGCTGGAACTGAGTTTGCTGGGTAAAGTGATTGATCAGGATACATGGTGCCCGCTAAGTTAGAATCCGCAGCAACCTGCCAGCCTGATAGGTATATTGCTTCGATACCTGCTTTTGCTTGTTGTACTGCTTGACCACCAGTAAGTGCACCCAGCGAGTTTACGTAGCCTTTTTTAGCGCCGCCGTTAACCAGTTCCCACAATTTTGCAGCACCCATTTTAGCAATCGTGTTTTCTGGTACAACAGATCCACGTAATGCGACAACTTCTTCAGCAGTAAAAGGACGCTTAACAGATTTCCAACGTGGATTTTCAGCCCAATCTTTCTTAATTGCATCAACCTGTTGCTGACGAGTTAGTTGTGTAGTCATAGTGTCGCTCCTTTCTGTGTGAGGGTAGCAAAGTGAATCGTTCAACTTTGCTTAATTCAGTCGTGTTGTAATTAATATTCTGTTACTGGCATTAAGCCGTTAACAGTTCGTATCCGGGTAATGTTAAGAAATCAACTAACTCATCTGAGGTAGTAATTTGTTCAAATAACGTTGATGCTTTAGCGAACTGGCCTGCATTAAAGCGTTCTGCGCCGAGTTCCTTCTTAACGTTGGCCATTTCTTCTTTCAACATATCTTTAAATAATGCTTTAGTGACAAGCTTGCCATTTGATAGACTTTTGCCATGTTGAATCCATTGCCAAATAGAGGTGCGTGATATTTCTGCCGTAGCAGCATCTTCCATCAAACCGTAAATGGGTACGCAACCATTGCCCTGGATCCATGCTTCGATGTACTGCAATGCAATGCGAATATTCAAACGCATGCCCGCTTCGGTTTTTTCACCATCGCAAGGTTCAAGTAACTCACTGGCTAAAATCGGCGCATCAACATCACGAGTAATGTGCAATTGATTGGTTCTATCACCACCAATGTAATCATTGAAAATTTTCATTGCGGTATCAGCTAAACCAGGATGAGCCACCCAAGTGCCATCGTGGCCATTGCGAGCTTCTAATTCTTTATCACCACGTACTTTTTGCAGTACCAGCTCGTTAGTCGCTTCATCTTTTGCTGGAATAAATGCCGCCATTCCGCCCATCGCTAATGCACCACGCTTATGGCAGGTTTTAATCAATAAGCGTGAATAGGCACTTAAAAACTTGGTGTCCATGGTGACTGCTTGACGGTCTGGTAAAACACGATCTGGATAATTTTTTAAGGTTTTTATGTAACTAAAGATATAGTCCCAGCGACCGCAGTTTAGTGCGACTATGTTTGAACGAAGCTCATAAAGAATCTCTTCCATTTCAAACACTGCAGGCAAGGTCTCAATTAAACAGGTACATTTAATCGTGCCAGGTTCTAAGCAGAAACGCTCTTCAACAAACGCAAACACTTTAGCCCACCAACGCGCTTCCACATGACTTTCTAGCTTAGGAATATAAAAATAAGGCCCTGATTTTTTGGCTAAAAGTTGGCGGTAGTTGTGATAAAAATACATCGCAAAATCAACTAAACCACCAGGTATAGGTGTGCCTTTGTACTCAATGTGTTTTTCAATAAGATGTAAACCACGTACACGAGCAATTAACACTGCTGGATCTGGATTTAACGAGTAATGCTTACCGGTTTCTGGAGCGGTAAAATCAATATCACCACGAACGGCATCGCGAAGGTTAATCTGACCTTCAACAATCTTTTGCCAGCTCGGTGCTAATGAATCTTCAAAATCAGCCATAAACACTTTTACATTGGCGTTTAAGGCATTAATGATCATCTTACGGTCAACCGGGCCAGTAATTTCAACTCGTCTGTCGGTCAAATCATTAGGCATACCTCGGATAGTCCAATTGCCATCTCGTATTGCACGGGTTTCAGGTAAAAAGTCTGGTAGTTCGCCATTATCAATACGTGCTTGCTTTTGCTTACGCAGTTTTAGTAGTTCTGGCACTTCATCAACAAACTTGGCACATAACGAATCAAGGAAAGCCACGGCACCAGAATTAAAAACCTCTTCTTGGCCATTAACAGTGGGGCCAATAAAAGTGAGATCGGTTTTAACCGAATCATCAGCATTTGCTGTGGACTTACTGTACTGGGCTACTAGTTGTTCTGCCGTCATAATAATGGCTCCCTAAATGCTGTCTGTTTTGATATTGGTGGTCATGCTTCACTGTATAACGCTATCTACTGCTAACTCATTTATGCCACATTCTTGTATCAACTGAATCACTGTTGTACTTAACGATTGAATGCTTTTTATCGAGCCCAGTAACCGCTTACTCATAAGATTAAGTTGAAGCTGACGTTGAAGAAGCTGACGTTGAATCAAAAACTTTCAAATGTCTGTTTCGTACTAAAAACTAACCAAAAACGTTTGTAATTGCAACAGTTATCAGTTTACCAAAACGTGTTAAAAACGACTGTCAACAGCACAGTAAATTGGTAATACCAAACAACAAAATAACACACAAATACTTGTTTATAAAAAGCTTTAATTTTTAGAGCTTATACTTTAAATCAATCGTTAGAAATTCATCTTACCAATTGACCAATAAATTACTTTGGTAAAAATGGTTGTAATAAAAAACCTAACTGTAAATATTATCTTACATAACTTTAGTCTATATTCGTGAATGAAACAATTTGATAACGTTTTTAGCTTACCCGTACGTAATCACTTTTAATTGTTTTAAAACATAAGCTTAAACAAATCTATTTATAACCCAAATTTAAACAACTGTTTTAAATTTACGTTTACGTCAACGTTAAAAAATACAGCGGTAATGTCATTAAAAATGTGAGTTACGTCACCCGATCAACAAGTTCAGCTATATTGGTTTGTTTTAAATAAAGGTAAATTTTTTTTGAAAAAAATTAAAAACAATCACAAATGGGGCAATAGAGAACCAAAATGGTGCAATAGCAGAGATTTATTGCAGTAATAGCCAAACAATGAAAAAGGCATTGCAACTCATGATGATAGGAAAAACGGCCAAAATTTAGCTTGAGTTCGGGCAGAAAGTGACTTAAATAGTCGATAATTTACCGATTAACAATAACGAGATACAGAAATGAATCAAAGAGGGAGTGTGCTTGTTCGTCGTAGTCGTAATAACTTGGTAGAGTTGTTTTGAAGCAATTTGGTGCATAGGGTGTTCATTCTTAGCCCCTACTCTACTTAATAGAGATTATCTGTTTGGTAAGATCTTACCCGTTAACGAGCAGCAGAATATATCACTCGCCTCATATTATTCAGAACAGTCGCTCCATCAAGATAAATTTTGCCGCAATATTTGCCGCAATATAAGGCAATTTATATCTGCCGCAGTTTGTGAGACCAAATTATGGTTTATTCGTAAGCGATGACGCTCTAAAAATAAGCCATAAACACCACCAGAAGAGATCCGCTAAATGGTATTTGCTATTTAAATAGAATGTGTTTGTTGTAAGGCATTATTCTCGCTTGAGGCACTATCTATATGATTTACAAAACATTTCTATGTAAAAATGAAGTCGCTACATGGCGTAATAGCGATACAATTACCATCGTTTTTAACAATAAAATGTACAAAGAGTAAGATGACCTGGAGATGCTGCTAACCAAACACTAAAAAGTGCTTTTCAATTATACAGAAATTGAGCTTATACACTTCAAAGTAGCCTATTAACAACTATGCCATTTACTGTTGCTGTGTGCATTTAGTCATAGACTGCATTGCTGATAATGTGATGAGGTTGTAGAACGCATGGTCGCTATCGAAGGGCTTGTGTGATGACTTTTGATGATGAACCCCGCTTAGCTGATGATTAAGGCTTCATGGTGTCGTCATAAGATATTACGCAGTTTCGACCATTATGTTTGGCTCGATAAAGGGCTAAATCAGCACGATGAATTAAAGGATCAAGGCTTAAGTCATCTTTAGTAACAGTGCTGACACCACAACTGACTGTGACCGTAAAATCGTGTCCAGAGAAACGAGTGTTAATATTGGCTACCTCATTACGAATACGTTCGGCAAAATCAACAGCCATATCTTCGGCTTGCTTTGGCATAAAGACAGCAAACTCTTCGCCGCCCATTCGGGTAAAAATATCTGTCGGTTTCAACATGCCCTCGATGACATTAGTCACTTTTTTTAATACCCAGTCACCTGTACCGTGGCCATATTGGTCATTAATATTTTTAAATAGATCAAGATCCATTAACACAACAGAGAATCTTTCACCTATTGTTTGAGCTTGAATAAATTCATTTTCCGCCATTTCTTGTCCAGTACGGCGATTAAAAATACCGGTTAATCCATCTCGCTGCGCTTGTTTCATAAATTGATTACGTTGCAGCCAAGCCGAGATCAATAACAATAATAAACCGACAGAAAGACCTACAAGTAAAGTAGAGAACATGATAGATGAACTTTTTTCCTTCATAAACAAATCTTTTTGTTTCATCAGTAACTCGTGATCTTGGATCAAACTGCTATTTTCACGGCTTTTTTTCAACACTATCAAAGCGAGCCATTTGATAAGCATTTTCTTTGACTTTCTGCTCATCAAGCAGCTGCTGGCCAAGTGCAGAAGCGACAACTTGAAACTGGTATGCTTTATCAAATTGCCCGCGTTTACCTGCAATTAAAGAAAGAGTTTCGTTAACTCGTTTTTTCACTATCATGTTACTGGGTTTATTAGGTAACGCATTAACCATTTGCGCATACATTTCAGCTTGTTGGTAATCGCCTAAATGAAAATAAATAACACTTAAATAAGACCTTATCTCATTAATCTCAACTTCAAATTTAAACTTTTGGTAACGCTCTAAAGCAACAAGATACAAACTTTCTGCAGCCTCATATTGTCCTTTATCAAACAACACTGTAGCCAAGCCTCTAATAGACATGATTTCAATTAATGGCAGACCATGATCTTTACAATAAGCTTGAGTGTCTTTAAATAATGTATCCGCTTGGTCAAAATGAGCTAACTTTGAATGGGCCACTGACAGGTATAACATTGAATAACATTGATCTTTTGGGTCTTTACCTTGATTTAAATTCAGCGACAATTTTGCTATACGTAACATTTCATCATAAGCGCCCAGCTGTAAATACACATTCATCAGACGGTTATAAGACTTTATTTTGATACTTTGGTTTTGATAGTTATCAATACGAGAAAGATTTTCTTCCAGAAGAGAAAAGGCTTTTTGGTAGTTGCTAAGCCCAATATTTGCAGTGATTTTCAATAGATAAATATTAGTGAGTTCTTCACCAGTTGGACCGTCTATCAGTGCTTCATCGAAAGCTTTATCTGCTGCGACAAAATGACCTAAATAAAGCTCTTTGGAACCGACCAACCTATGTAGGCGGCTGTGTTGTGATGAGGTAAGTGACGATTCAGAGGCTAATACGGTTTCAATCTTTTTAATTGCATAACCAGTATCTGTCGCCAAATATTGTTCAATAGTATCGAGTTCTTTATCATAATCGATATTGTCAGCTATCGCCGCGCGGCTAAAAAGCAACACGATGATAATAAAAAAATACCTCGATGTATGATGCAAGAATAATTACTCTGTAGGGTTAGTTATAATCATGTACATAGCCATGTCTTTATCACCAACTAACTGGCTCACACGTGCTTTATCTCCCGACATTACAGCGTCAATCTCTTCTTGTGTTAATCCATTTGATTTCATGACAGCACGAGGATCAAGCTTATATGCTTCTAATAACAGGGCATTAGTCGCAAGCTCAGTAAAAAAGGCACTCATGTTTGACATATTGTCACTCTCTGTTTTAATAATTTTATTGTTAATTTATGGGCATAATGACATAACATCAGACAATTCAACACATAAAGTACATTCAACTGATTTAACTAGCTTTTTAAACTTGTGCGTACTTTACACTCAAGTCAGTTTAACAACAAACGCTGATAGTTGTTAACTTGTATCGGCTAACAATTTTAACAAAAAACTGACTATAAAAAAATTAACAATTGCAACTTCATCTTCAATTAATCTGCTGTCTATATCAGGTCAAGATATAAGCCAAAACATGCAGCGTAGAGCACGATTATGCCATATTATCTTTTAATGTTAACAGATACTTAACCTATATCTGATTCGGTAATACCTAACTTAGCCAACATCTCATGGTTTAATGTGATCTGTTTAGCTGGAGGGATCAATAGTGTGCTAATTGGGGTCAACCTAGCCTCAGGTAAAGACGACAAAGCCATGCGCTCGATTACTGGTGATTGAAATGGCAAATTGGCGGCTTCATATATCATCACTTGATGATCAAGAGGATACCATTGCGTTAAGTGCTCAACCAAAATCTGTAACCTCGCTTTAGTGGTACTAAATTGAGTCAAAGTATGTTCACCCGCTAGGGCTATCTGCCACAGTAAAAGATGCGTAGTAGGATCGGGCACATGATGATAAATCATGAACTGAGTCGCTTCAAAACTTTGATGGCCACTATTACCAGGATCGATTCCTAGGTCAGCCCACAAACAAGCTTCCGCAGAAATACCCGGTAACATACTCGCATCATACCCCTCCAAACGAGCTTGTTTTATGGATAAATGCCCAACACAAGCAAATACTCCAGGATGACCATATAAGGCGCATACGACTAACTTACCTAGGCGTACTTCACGCAAAACAGCATTAACCATTTCAGCATAAGTAGCACGGCGGTTTTTTATCTCGCCGCATTGTGCGTAATAAGGCTGCAGCGAACGCACGTCAGAATTAAGCGACATTAGCCATCGTTCAGAAAAACCATCGGGCACTAACGAAAACACCACATCAGCATGCTCAATATAACTCAAACTCAACGCGCCTATTTGCCCTGCTAACTGCAATCCTGTTCCAACACAAATCAGACGGCCTTTTTTTACATTGGATAATGTTGCACTTTGCGATTGTTGAATAGTCATTGTTGTTTCTTTTTTGAACGCTGCAACTTGGATAAAGTTATTAATAATAAATGCTTAGTTAGATATAGCACTTAATAGTGACATAATTTAGTTCGATCGTTTAAATTGAACGATTTAACAACATCCTACCAACATTTGCTGTAATGCGTTAAATAAATATGAAAATTTACCTTAGATTTATTTACTGAAAAAATGGAACTTAGGGCGCTAAATTGACTCAAAGCCACAACATCTTTTAATAGACCCTTGTCAGCATAGGGACAGCTTGGGTATGATGACCGACAGAATTTAGGAAGTAGCGCAGACAATGATAAACAAAAAACAAAGTCTTACCCTTGTAAGCGCAGTAGCGCTTTCATTATCTCTTAGCGGATGCAGTGTATTTGACTGGTTAATATATAAACCAGATGTGCCACAAGGCAACTACATGGAAACACAACAAGTCGAAAAACTTCGTGTCGACATGACTAAAGCACAAGCAGAATATATTTTAGGTCGCCCAGTATTACGCGACAGCTTCTCTGATGACACTTGGTACTATGTCTATCATTTCAAAAGTGGTCGAGATGCTAGCATTACTCATAAAGAGTTGATCATTCACTTTAATGGCGACACAATTTCCAGTGTTAGCGGCGATTACGATCTCAGTAAAGAATTTAATACTCCGCTGGAACAAAGCTCATTGCCGTCCGTTAACGACCCAGATATGAAGCCTTTACTACCTGAAATTCGCCCAGATGCAAAACCGTTAGTTGAAGAACAACGTCCGGCATTAAAGAACCAGGCAGAAAATGATAATACACCAACATAAGCCACACAATAACATGTGATTTATACCAAAAAAAAGCAGGATCTCTCATGAGAGTCCTGCTTTTTTTTGGCATTTTTTTCATTGCCACACATCAATCGAGTTAACCTTAAACTAGCGTTAACACATGGATAAATTAACCAAAATAACTGTGCTTAACCTATTTAAAAATTAACATAGACGATTTATTTTGCAAACTTTGCCCTGCTTATTGCATCCATTGACTTGCGATAAACTCATCATTGACCCAAAGGATAATACTCAAAGGCCTAAGGCACATTTTGATAAACGGATATTATTCTATTTTTAGTTAACTTTAGCACCGGTTATTTTATTAATACGACCTTCATCTTTAGCTTTTTCGGCACGCTTACGGCGAACATCTTTAGGATCGGCAATTAGTGGGCGATATATTTCAACACGCTGCCCAGGAACAAGCACCTCATCATGTTTGGCCTGGCGGCTAAACACCCCAAGCTTAACTTCTTCAAGGTTAATATCTGGAAAAAATTTAACCATATCACTTTGCTTAACGGCTTCAATAAATGTGGTTCCTGGAGACACCATCACCGAAATAATTTTCTGCTGTTTTGGTAATGCATAAATAACATCTACCGAAAACTTTTCTGTTTCATTCATCACGATAAATCACCTTTGCCCTATCGGTAAACGCCATTACCATAGACGACATTAAATCTTTAAACACTTTACCAAACGCCATATCAACCAGCATGTTTGAAAATTCAAAATCTAAATCAAACTCAACTTTACAGGCATCTTCGGTTAGTTCAGTAAACTTCCATAGACCATGCATGTACTTAAAGGGACCATTTTCCAGTTCAAGTGAAATAGATTTAGCTTGCACCACTTGATTACGAGTAGTAAATGTTTTACTGATCCCGGCTTTACTGACATCAACTGATGCCACCATGGTTTTGCCATCAAATTCCAGTACCTTGCCCCCAACACATCCAGGTAGGAAAGCATGATACGATTCAACATCATTGACTAAATCATACATTTCTAAGGCACTAAATCTAACCAGCATACTTTTGGAAATCTTAGGCATCTGACATCACTATCCTTAATACAATAGCGGGATTTTATCACGTTAAACAAAAAAGGCATCTCTGAGAGTGTTAAATCGCGTTGGAAATAACACAATCATCAAGAAACTCGGTATAATCGTTGTAATATCATAAATCTCCCCCATATCTATTATAGTTAGTAAACATAATAGAGTTTATCAAATGGGCTCACTGCGGGTTGTCCAGCACCATCCTTCAGGTCAATAACGGCAATCAGAACGGTAATAATAATGGTAAAAAAGAAATCAGCAAACGCCTCAGCGAGCATCGCACGCAATAAACGCGCGACCTTTGAATACCGCATTGAAGACAAAATCGAAGCGGGATTACAACTTATGGGCTGGGAAGTTAAGTCCATTCGCATGGGTAAAGTCAATTTATCGGATTGTTATGTCTATATTAAAGAGGGTGAAGCTTTTATGCATGGTTGTACTATTCAACCACTGAATACTGCTTCAACCCATGTAATATGCGATCCAATCAGAACCAAAAAACTGCTATTGAAGCGCAGTGAAATTGACAAGCTTGCCGGCTTAATCGAACGTCAAGGCTATACGTTAATTCCTTTATCAATGTACTGGCGCAAAGGTGCCTGGGTAAAAGTCGAAATAGGCTTAGGTAAAGGTAAGAAAGATCACGATAAACGTGAAGACACCAAAGAACGCGAGTGGAAAATCGAAAAAGCCCGCGTAATGAAAAAAGACAAAGAAAACGCTTAATATTGTTAATGGGCCACTGAAACGATGAAAACTGATAAGTTGTTATTGAACATAGGCCTATAACGAACAGATAGTGAACAAACGATTATATTTTGTTAATGGATACTAGGTATTCATCTCACAAAGCGTTATAGTTAACTCAATTGGGGGCGATTCTGGATTCGACAGGATTCACGAAACCCAAGGAGCATGTCGAGGGGCGGTTGGCCTCGTAAAAAGCCGCACCGTTATAGTTGCAAACGACTCTAACTACTCTCTAGCAGCTTAGGCTAGCTAGCCATCAACCACACGTTTCGCACGTGGACAGTGGATTCTGATGGTCATATTACAGTGTGCTAGCGAGGGAACTCCGTCCGGGGGTGAACCGCGAAACAGTACCGGACTCACCAAGTAGCATCCTGTCTTTCGGAGACTGCTTGGTTAAATAAAAGAGAGACTAAACATGTAGTGCCGAGGATGTAGGCTTTCTGGACGCGGGTTCAAGTCCCGCCGCCTCCACCAATTAAAACAAAGGGTTAGCCGAAAGGCTAACCCTTTTTCTTTGCCTAATGGCGACAAAATGGCGACAGCGGAATTTTAATGGCGGCAGTTAGTCGCATTCGGTTAAGCAATTTCTGATTTCAGTTTTATTTTGATCTAATTCATTGTTTTAATTTAGCTTGATCCAACCACATTATTTTATACCTACCTATAAAACATCCACGAAAACCATCGAAACCCAACAAAAATAAACACTTATATTTTCAAAAGGCATTAACCCCGCTGTATGGAACTGTAAAACAGTGAAATAAATCGCGATCTTTTCAGATCTTAGATCTTTTAAAAGTCCCAGTATCTACGCTGGTTAGCCCTATGAACTGCATTATTGTAAAACTGAAAAAAAATTAACATAAAAAGCCCGCAGGAGGGTGAGGAAGAGTGCGGTTTTCGTGACTTTGTTTTTGTGTTGCTGAGGGTTTATGTGGTTAAAACTGGTGTGAGGTAAATGGTGGACGATTTAGTGTATAGGTTTGTACTGACGTAGATTAAATTCCCAAAGCAGGAACTTAACCAGTATCATGTCGAATGTTGATATAAAAGCTATAACCCTGATGATTGTTCTAACAGAAATAAAAGTTATAGTGCTTAGAATGGTTAAACCCGTGAGCGCAACTGTTCTTAATAAACAATTACCATGGCTCACCGCAATTAGGACAATAACCTGAATCATGTGAAATCATCCCATAGAATGAATTGCACTCTTCACATTTTTTATTCATACCTACAGGTTGCGAAACCTCGTTTGGAATCATCTGCTTCCCACAAACATTGCAAGTTGGATGAGCAGACCCAGAAAACACTTGAACTTGTACATGACCTAATGGGCACTTCATTCCAAATGCTACTGTGATCATATCTTTACTCCGGTAATATTTTTTGAATTTTTACCTTCAACATTTACTACAGTACCAGGCTTAAACGAGACAGAACGGTCTGATGAGACATCTATGCCTGTAACATTATCAGCTCCCTCCCCTCTAACATTGATTGTCCCACTTACTTCAACGAAGGGAGCCCCTTTTTGTTGGGCATCATTTAACATCTCAGTGATACATACATCAATTTTCTGAACTAACTTGCATAGAAGGTCTAGCTGAATTTCTTGCTTTTCAGCCTTTACTTCTTTGTCACCGGCGGTTAATGCATGTAAAAGAGAATCCCCCACTACAGGAATCAGCTTAACCAGCGCGCCAAAAGCAGCTTTGTTTCTGATCGACTTACCTTCCTTTTCAAGCTTATCAGAAATCACTTTATCAATACTCGAACAAGAATTGCTCATAGTTACTCTTACTTTGACTATTTATTGAAATTGCGTTCTAACGTGAGTTGTGACAATGCCACACCTAAACTAAACTAAACTAAACTAAACTAAACAGTTATGCCATAAACATTTTGACCCGTTTAGAATAAAAATCAATTATTATTAATATATTACAAGCAATTTGTAAAATTCACAATTGCGATTCACTTCTCTTCGAACTCCCAATGCTCAACACCTTTTGGGATTAAGTGTTTGTAAATTCGTCTACATTACAAAGCAAGGATTTCATGCTTGGATTACTGCAAATTAATTAGCGTGTTTTGTGGGAAGTTAATTCAGCGGTGCCCTTTATCTAGTTAGATAAAGGGTATAGTTAAGTTTGAAGGGATTAGCTTTATCACTTAGTTATTGGGTCAAGTCTGCCTTTTTGGCTGCTGGCTTCTGATGCTTTGCCATTGAAGTCGCCTGACTGGTTTGGTGGTTGCGTTGAACCTGGCCCAGATGCAATGCCCGGATGTGTGTGGCCTGCGCATGTTGTTGCTAATGCGCTAACAGTGGCCATGAGTTCTGATAGTAGTTTCAGCACATTTTCGCCATCGCTACCTATCCATGTTTTGGGGCTGCGGTGGTCTTGTTCTATGCTGGCTGTGACTTTGCGGGTTTCACATTGTAGTTCGGCCAGTTTACCAATGATGTCTTTTAATGATTCATCGGTTTTGTTCTCAAAGTTACCTTTGTCGTCGATATGCTGATAAACCCCATCGCGTACTTGGGTGCGGGTTTCGCCCTCTTTGATAGCAGGTAAGTCCCAACCAAAGGGTAATACAGTTCTGATGAATGGTTTATCTGGTCTGCCATAGGCAAAAGCAATTTCGACAATTGCACCAATAGCCGGCGGTTCTAGTCGGCCTGCTTTATTGCCTGCACCTGGTAATGGTAACGGTACGGCTTGAAGTACCTTTGATTTTGTCTCAGTGCCATTTTCGTCAAGCAGCTGCACGTCAACTGCATAACGTGGATAAAATGGATCACTGCCGCGTTCTCCGTCTATGTCGGGTAATTCCGGCAAGGAAACTACTTTACCCCAACGTGGTAAATGCAGCTTTGAGGTTAGTTCTGGGAATAAGCGGCGAATAATTCTATTGATTATGGTTTCCATATATCACCACGTTATGGTCATTTGAGTTTCTTTAAACTCAACGGTTTTGATGCGGCTACCGTTGGCTAATACGTTTGGCCTAATCATTGGTGCTGCTGGTATGGTTGCCGTTCGTCCGGCTTGGTGGTTAGTCATTAATCTGTTTTGGATGACAATTGGCTTATCTGCCCAAAAGCTATCTTGATAGCTACCAACGTATATTTTGCCATTACCTTGCTGTTGCCAAATAAAATCGTCAATACGGAATGAACGGCCAATGTTGTCTAGCATGGCGTAACCTGAACTGTCGCAGTAAAAACACGGTATTGCGGTATCAGCGTAAGCGCTATCAGGTACTAAAAACTCAAGCCCTGTTAATTGGCTTAGTTCGTCTAATACTTGCTTTAAGGTTGGATGACGTAGCATGACGCTGTAATTCAGTGCTAACGATGCTGATAATTCACGACAAAATAAGGTATACCAGCCATTAACTGCAGGCATGACACGTTCAACATAACCTATAAACACTCTATCAATCATGTCACCCCAACCAAGATCCACCGCAACAATCGCATGCTGTTTAACTTTGGTGTTTACGGTGATTTGGCAATTACCTGGTGTAGTTGATTGCAGCACGACCCAATGATCAGCCATATCGACTTTTTGATTGTCGATATAGGCTCTGGCAATAAATCGTGCATTAGGGGTACTCATTACGACCTCAAGCTGCCAAAGTTATCCGTTAGGTTTTGTTGCAGTGATGCATATTGAAAACCCGACTCGCCAGTAGCGCTAGCCCCTTGCTGATTAGCAGCCGCATCTGGTTGGCGTTCTTCTACCTTTTGCGGCACGCTTCTATATTCTTGCAAGGTAAAACTAATTGACCATTGCCGAGTGGTTTGTTGCTCAACGGCTTCAATTTTACTGGCGAATTTGATTTGCTTAATGCCTAACGCATCAGCGGTTTTATTGCTGATGCGGTACATAACACGCGCCCCGGCTTCTGTCGCCTCGGCCAACTTAAATAGGTTTGTTAGCTGTTGTGCATCCGCAAATGGAATAAATCCCGATACTGCCAGCATCTTTGCCTTGGTACCCGTTTCGGCTACATCAGTACTTGAGCTTTGGCCACTGGCATCATCACTAGCAAGCTCTTGGCTTGCCGTGATGCGTAGTGATTTAAGGATGATTTTCGTCGCATTGATAGTTAGCATTTTTTAAAACCATTTTACTAATATTTGTTCGTTTTCTAATGTCGTATCACTTGCAACAACTGGCGGTGAAGTCGTTAAATCTGCAATGGTTATGTGTATCGACTGTCGTCCAACTATCCGCTGAAAACATGACAAAAATTTAGTCACTGTCCCTGTTTGCTCACAAGTAAACATTAATCCGTTTTCGTCTTCGCTTCTTAATGTCACATAGTTAATAGTAATTTCTAATGCACCACTATTAAATCCTGCAGGCTTTCCAAAACTGGATATAACCCCTTCATAATCGCCAATTTCTGTAATTTCCCAAACTCCGCTATTCATGCTAAAAATGGCATATCCTTTTGGCTTAATCACAGCCTCTGTCGATTGTGCTAATCTTGCTTGCTTCGCCATCAATGTACCAGAGCGATAATACTGTGTGCCATGAAAATGGCTATATAGCCCATTTCCTGCAATACATAATTTACTCAAAATAGCTTTAAACCAAAGCGAATTTCCGTACCTATTTAAATGAATTTGATCATGTAAATAATTTTTTTGGTCATAAAAATAACGATACGTATCTAGAAATATTACATCTAATTCTGTTCCAAGCCTTTTTTCTGCCTCTACCATTTCACGCATTGTAAATCCATTAAATCTAACGTTGTCAGGATAATGGTTTGGTAACAGTGCAGGATTTCCCGGAGTGCTATTCATTAAGATAATTTGCACATTAGGATTATCAGCTTTGGCGTTTAGTATTATGCTTCGTAAGTTGTATATATGCTCATCTAACGTGAGCATTAACCGATCATTGGCGCCTAACTGCATAATCAATATATCTGGTGCATACTGACCTATTCTGACTTGATATTCTTCCAGAATATCAGCTGATGTGGCACCGCCTTTCCCTGTGAGTTTGATGTTAGTTTGTTTTGTACCGACCGCATTAACAAAAAAATATCCGCTCTCTCCAACTATAGGGCTGTCATCAATATTTCTGAAGTTTTTAAACGACACTTTTATTGGTTTGTCACTTTTAGAATATTTTGAGAGAACCAGCTCAAATGGAGCAAATTTTTTAAACTCGCTTTTATCTCCAATAGTCAACGTGCTTGCAAATGCTGCTCCCGTTCCTTCATCGCAATACACATCAAACTTAAACTGATCTCCCTCCTCATTGTGCATCATGTAAATAACTGTTTTTGTTGATTGGATATTAGCAGAACGAACCATGAAGCTAATAACGTCATCTTGCGTTCTTGCTTTAAGTTTTGTGACCCTACCGTTAAACGGTGATTTGAACGATGACTCTGATGCTTTATTTATCTGTGGGTTACCATGCTCAGCTGTAAAGCTAATATTGTCGCCATACACAAACCATCTGTCGCAAGTGTGTATATAGTCACGCAGCATGAAAGACCACGATCTTATCCCTGGATAACAATCATAGGCATTAAGTTCATAAGCAAAGTTATAACCATAATTATTAAACGAAAGAGAATCTCCAGTGATTACCACTGTATTGCCGTGTTCTTCCAGCTTAGCCGATATATCTGAAGCTTTTACCTGATAAAACTCATCTTTAATAGGTACAGCTTTAACTTCATTTATTGTTGAAACTATATCGCTGATCCCTCGTAAATCCTCAACTACATCAGCAGCAGTAATTCGCGCTAACTTAAACACATAATGTGGCTTACCATTTACATCAATGTAATCGTCCATCTCGCCGTTAGTCACGGTAAATGCTGTCTTTGGAGCCCATTTACTTGACGCATCACCATCAAACCATGCATCGACGTAAACAAATTGAGGATAAGATTGTAGGGTTAAAATATGGTCTTGTTTCAATTCAACACGCAGGCCAGATACATAACCCGCACCAGGCGTGACTTTAAATGTGTTGGTAGTTGAGCGAGGTACGACTTTAAAACCGTCACCAATAAACCAATCTTTGCCGTTCATGTCGGCAGCTAATTGACGGGTTAACTCGTCCATGCCACTTAAACGCGCGGTAAAATCTAACTGCCATGTTTCAGGCTGTACCGTAATACCCGCTAAGTCAGCAATGCCTGAATATTCAATACCAAAGTTACGATTTAACGTATTACCTGCAGTACCTGGCACGGTAATCGTTTTGCTCACATTTGGAATATGGCTTACCGCAATGAGAGTTTGGTTTGCAGATGAATATAGCCCTACCCAGTTAAAGTCAAATGGACCGGTTACGCTATCAAGCACCGTTGAGTAAACAACAACGTTATCGTTGATGCGGCCAACTTGCTGCACAATTTGCTGGTGCACTCTTTGGGCCACCGGTGGTAAACCTTCGTTGCGGTCAATAGTGGCATTTGGATCTTGCCCTGGCACATTGGCAAAAATGAACGTATCGATATCGAGTTGTTCATTGTTCTGTGCTTTAAGTGCAAATAAACGTTCGCCTGCAATGGTAATTACTTGTGCCATGGTATTTAGTCCTCTGTTCTCTATTAGAGCTGTTTTATTTTTGCAACTAGGAAGCTAGATTCGCTGTCCATCATCATCAGTCTTTTTGCAGGCAACAAATTGGTATTCACCGTGGCCATGCTTATATCGTTATGGTTATCAAAGTTTTTAGGTGGCGACATCACAGCCATTTTGGCAATAGTGGTGTACTGGTATCGTCGAGTTGTGCGGCCATATTGGCGGCAGATGTAATTAATCAGGTTTTGACGATCACCAAAATCGACATCTAATAACTGCAAGTCGACGACATCCCAATCCGTTTCACTGACTCGCTCATCAATATTGACCCAAGGCATGCCTAATTTTTCAAACATATCCAGCCAGCCTGTTTTGCTGCCTGCACCCTTAGCAAATGGCAATGCGTACTTAACACGAATGCGATACATCAACTCGGTTTCACTGGGTATCTGCTCAATGTCGCGCTCCCATGCCAAGAGGTGCACAAATGCTAATTCGGCTGTCATTGGGTCGAGTTGTTTTGATGGGAACGCCAACATTTCGGTCAATCGCTGCCAAAACCTAACGGCACCTTTACGCAATTTATCCAACTCACTGCCCGGCCTTGCTAACCAGTACGGCATTTTGGTAATGGCTTGCCAGTCAATGTTCATTACGCGTTACCGTTTTCAATAGTAAGTGCGGTTAAGCGCGGCACATTATTACCACTGGTAATATCTGTTTGATGCCAGTTAAGCGACTCCAACCCAGTGAACTCTTTGTGTAGCTCTTGGCTTAAACGACTAAAGCTAAAGCGGGTTGCGGGTTCTGTTCTGGTGGCGGTGTAGTTGGTGTTTTCACGAAATGCACAGCGAATAAAGTCTTCAATGCCATTAAGCAAGGTGATCACTTCTGCTGTTAATAATTTAGGATCAGGGTATACCGTTACACCTATGTTGGTATCAACACCTGGCAACGGCAAAATCAATAAGTCATCCCCGTGGCCATGGTAGCCTTTGTCCATCACATATTGATTTAAGTCGGTAATGAGCTCGCTTGATGGTTCACCGGTATCAAGCAAAATATACGCATTTGCAGTGCCCGGACCGCGTGGTGCATCGTGTTCAAAAAATATATTGTCGGCGTCTAGTCCTGCGCGTTCGGTAAGCATGGCGCGATAAACTGCATCAATATGCCAAGGTGCAGCGGCGGTAAATGCGTTACGGGTGCGTAGTTTTAAATCATCATTACTTTCAGCATCGGCACCTAATACGTCTATCCAGTCAGCATCATTGCTCACACTACCAATGCCGGTTACTGACTCAGGTAAAACATGGTAATAACCTGCACCTAGGTTGTATGCTGCGCCTGCTTTTTCTGCAATAACGGGCACTAATACGCTTAAGCTGTTTTGTAGCAAAATCACATCATCAGTGGTTATCACACGGTAAACAATGCCTTTAATGGCATCGGTTTGAATAACGGTTTCGGCAGGTATTAACAAACTAGGACCACTTGCTGCAGCGCGATTAAAGCGCACTTTACCCTTGGCAAATTCGTCTTCTTTGCGGGTTAAGTCGTGTTCCCATGCTTTGGCTTCTATAAACGAATCGTCGTTTGCCGTTAGCAAAAACAAATTTGGTAGTATTGCATCAATAAGTACCTTGTTAACAATCCACGTTGCAGGTTTGGCAACAATGGCTGAGATCACACGCCAAAACGGTGAATAAGGTGAGTCGTTGGCAATAATACTGCCCTCGGCTTCTACATCTTGTTTAAACAAGGCTTTCCAGCCGTCTTCGGTGGTTGGTATACCTGCTGCTTCAACAATTTTGGCAAAGTCGATGTTAGGTACGTCTATTTTGTCAGCCATTTAAAGCGCTCCGCCTGATGTAATTTGTGAAGAAACAGCGCCAAAGTTAATGGTGTCGGCATATACCCACCATTGACCTGATGACACTTGCTCAACGCGCACTGTGCCAGGCATGATGCGAATATCATCTTCAACCAATAACTTGATTTTTATTTGGGTGTCAGCCGTTACACCTGTTCCGCGATCACTCACTAAAAGATGTGCTAAGCCGGTGTCTAAAATGGCATGCACTATGTCTTGGGCTATTACAGCTCTGTCAGTTAAGTAAGTTGGCGTTAATCCGGCATCTAGCACCACGTCACCATTATTAATGTGTAAATCAATAAATAGACTCATGCGTGCATCTCCAAGTAAGCTGGAATATTCACGTTATCGCCTTTTGCTGGGTACACGTTTACTGTGCCTACGGTGGTTGATTTTTGTTGGTTGGCCGTTGATAGGCTTTGGGTAATACCACCACGTGCAACACTGGTTTTTATTGGGGCTATTGCGGCAACGCTTGGAATATTAGCGCTCGATATGTTGGCATCAATATCAACACCCGGGATCATGTTTAGCTTGTCGATAATCCAATTCATGGTGTCATTGAAAATGGCTTTAACTCCGCCCCACACAGTGGCGAAAATCCCTGTAATGGCATTAAGCCAACCCCAATCGCTAAATACAGCGATTAGGTCATCCCAGTAGTAAATTAATGCAGTGACAGCAGCAATGACTCCCCCAATAGCAAGAACAATCCAGCCTATTGGCGTAGAAACTAGCACCATATTGAAAGCAAACATTGCTGTTCTTAACGCAACTAAACCTGATGACAGAACTGCGCTAATTGCTGATAAAGCCATGGCAGCAACGCCCCATGTCGTCATAATCATTTGGCCAGCACCCATGGTTAAGGTAAATAGACCACCTGCAGCAACTAAACCTAGTATGCCTATTGCTGCATAGCCCATGTATTTAGTCAGTTCTGGGTATAGCTGAGTAAATGCCATCACATCGCGGCCCATGTCAGCAATCCAACCAACAAAGCTATTAAATGCAGGTAATACTGCGGTGCCAACGGCGGCGCGGATCACGTACCAACTTTGGGCTAGGCGTTCGCTTTGGTCTGTCATGTCTGCGGCCATAATTTCGGCTTGTTTCATGCCTTTAACTTTGCCCAAACTTTCAATTGAACCGTTTAGGCCGTTAATGTCGTTAAGTAATAACTTAACCATTGAAACAGCTTCTTGCGAACCGAACGCGGTAGCTAAAGCGTCACCTTCAGCCACGTCGATCACGTCACCGTATTTACCTTTTATCTTATTAAGAATATCGACAATGGGTAACATGGTGCCGTTCGCGTCGGTAAATTGCAGGTTAAGCGCTTTTTGTGCTTTACCTACACCCGCTAAAAATGATCTGTATTTTGTCGCTGACTCACTGCCCTGCATGGTGGCTTGCAGTGTGCCCATAATCGCCATTTGTTCTTCAAGTGGTGCAAGCCCTGCTGAGGCACCTAGTGCACCAAAGGCGTCAGCCATTTTTTTACCGTCAGTTTTAAAGGCTTTTACCGCCGTTGCTGTCATGCCTGTTAAGCGTTCAACCCATGCACCTTTACCCATTTGCATGGCATCATTTTTAAAGATGCCGTACATGGTACCCATATAACTGGTTACCGTTGCCGCATCGGCTTTAGTCGCTGCGGCCAATACGTTACTGGATAATGTAAACGCGGATAAATCGGCGTCATTTAACCCGGCAATAGCCGATTGAATGTCATAGCTAGACTTAACAAACTCAGTGGCCGACTTACCGTATTTAAGCGCGTACTTGTATGACGTATAAGTGAGCATTTTCAATGCTGACTCTCGCACACCCAAGGATTTAACCTCACCCAGTGCACGGTCCATTTCAATGGCTGGCATTAGTGCTTTTTGCAGTGCATACCCACTGGCCGCAATGCCACCAATGCCCGAGGCCATTTTCATGGTTCCGGTTTGGTAGTTGGACGCTAGGCCATTAAATTGCTGGCTGATTTTGGCAATCGGCTTAGTAATTTGGTCTATTAATCCAACGGTAAACATTAACGGTGCGGGTAAGCTCATGCTATTCCTTTCTACCTGTTTTACTTACCACCAAACGCCTTACATACGGCGTTGGTGACAATGGCTTCTAAATCTTCGCGCTGTCGTTTAAACAGCCATGCTGCTCTTGCTAAACTTCGCGGTTCATCATCTTCTGTGGGCAATAAATGCCGACGTAAAATCATGAATTGCTCTAGCTGATTTGAATCAATAGAATCAATCAGCCCATCTATTTTTTTACGGCAATGTCCAACACTGGTGAAAACTCAGATTTTAGTGCTCCAGCAATCTGCAGTTCTGCACCTGGCGCTTCATCAAGCACTTTTCTAAATGCTTCTTTTTGGTCGCTTTCAATCGCACGCATAACAAGGTTGTGTGATGCAGCAGTCATTGAGCTACCACGAGCAACACTGTCAATAAAATCACTGTGGTCTTGTACTGCTACGTTGAAGCTAAAGTCAGTACCTGCGATGGTTAAAATAATTGTCTTTTTCATGCTGCTTTGTCCTTGTTAGTGAGTAATTGTTTTAGGTTGTCGAATCCGGCTTGCATCTGGCGTTCCATTCGGTCACCAAGATCTTTCACGTCATTTTTAGTGGCGTAGTTTTCGGCAACATGGGTTTTATGGTTGCTCAGTTCTGTGCTGGTCTTGTGGGCCACACTGTTTAAATAGGCAATTAACGGCACGGCAATAGTGAGTAACACGCCAACAATGCCTATGATCACAACAAGCCAACTGGTTAAACTCTCCATTAGCTCGACTCCTTGTTGTTAACTATTTGCATGGGGTTTTGCTTCAGTAGTCCCATCATCTTGTCTTTGTCGCTAGACTCTTTGGTTGAGCTCACCCAGTACGTCACCGCTCCCGCTACTAAGGTGAATAAATTACCCACCAAATACACAATCAAATCTCGGTTACCTTCAATCACTGGTCCGTAAAATAACGCCCATAACACGGCAGCAAATAACCCAAGCAGCACAAGTGTTAATGTGGCTGGCATCCAATGGTCTTTGTGTTCTCTTCTGGCATTTTGACGATCGGCTAAATCTGCTTTGTATTCATCTAATGCAATGCGTTGTAGCTCAATGTTGGCTTGGCGAATTTGCTCACGTTCTTGTGCTGCCCACTCTTGCAGTTTTAACGCTGCATTTGGGTCATTACGCAAAGCTGCTTGCACGGCTTCTGGGGTATTTTCGGTACCCAATGCACCCGCAATTTGACTGCCAATACTGACAGCCAAACCAATAGGGCCACCCAGTAATGGGGCGACTGCTCCGGCTATTGTGCCAACGGTTCCGCTAATTGATTTCCAGTCCATGTTACATTCCCGCCATGTCTAAATAGTTCGCTTCACGATTTCGTCGGCTGTGGTAGCGGTCGCCAAAATCACGTAATTCGATAGCCATTTGCTGCCAGTTCTGTTGCGTAGCGGCTCTCCAAAAGTTAGGGCAGCGACGCGCTAAATTGCCGTATTGAAACGCCACTGACGCTATTACGGTTTGCTGTTGCTCTTTTAGTTGGTCAAAAGGCAATGCAGAATCTCGGTTGTATCTATGCTGCAGCTGTTGAAGCAATTGACTTTTTACACATAGGTCAATCATGTGTGCTTCATCTGCTGTGATTGATAGCGGCGCAGCATGTAAGGCTTGCACCGCCGATTGTTGAGTTAATCCACAATATTTAGCTAACTTCTGCACTAATGATTGTGGTAAAAACTTTTGCAAATCATCAGTTGAGCGCTGGCCAAGATCAAAGCCAGTGGCAATAGTGACGCCCGATTTTGAATACACAGGATCCGGCACGTATCCTGTGCATGTTGGGCCGCCTTCTAATCCAGAAATAAAGCCAAAATTCACTTTTGTTTTATTCATCACTTATGCTCACTTAACGTTTGGCACTCAACACACAACTGCACACCCGGTACGAACTGGCGGCGCTTTTCAGGTATTGCGATGTTGCATTCAATACACTGTGTTGCGCTTGGCCGACTCGGCGGCATGGTTCGCTTGGCTAAAAAGGCTTTTTCAAGGCGTTCTTGCTCAATGCCTGCTCTGTCGGCGTCATCCATTCGTTATCGACTCTCTATTAACTGCTTGGCCTACTGCGTAATGTTTTCAATTTCGTCTGGGCGTAAATATGGCACCCCATCGATATGCACAAAGTCAGGGTCGGTTACATCAAACGGAATTTTAAATAACGAGGCTTGACCGCCTTTTTTGTCGATATCTAAAATGTCGCTCAACTTAATGCGGCATCCAAAGGCTTCAACTTTCATTTCATCTTTGGCCGTTTTGGCGTAAAACATGATGTCGAACGTTTTCATGCCGCGCCACGAACCGGCTGATTTGGCTGAGTTTGAAATCAGCTTGAAATTGCTGGCGTTAATGCTCAGTTCACCACTAGCCGCCACATCGCCATCGACATAACCATCTGGTACACCGCTGGTTTGGCTTACGCCACTGTTGTCGGTAATGGTTAATGTTGCCGTGTCCACTTGCAGCATGATGTCGCCCAAGTTGACGGTAAAATTCATTCCAGATAAACGCATGTTGGCGATTCCTTATGTATTGCTTAGATCAAGCATGATGTTGACCGTGATGGCTTTCGGGCTGTTGTATGGGCGAACCACCATGTAAATCACCACGCTTTTGTTGGTTGGCCATACAATTTGAATATCACCGTCAATGGGTGGAGTAATTTCACCTGGGAACGGAGTCCCTAAAATAGTGGTGCTTTTGCTCATGTTGCGCAGTGGCTTCATAGTAGCCTTTGTTTAACTCAATACTGTTAGGTGTTGAATTAAGGGCGCGATTACCAATGCGACGAATGGCGAGAATACGCACTTCACGGCTGGCTTTATGCACTACACGAATGTTTTCAATGTACTGATAGTCACCGCCTGCAGCGTCTAATGTTGAACCGTCACCCCAATAGATCCCCTTCAAAGTCTGGGTACCACTGCGGCACACTAAAACGGGCGGTGGCTAAGGTGTTTAAGGTGGCTAACGCTAATGGCTTTTCGGCACTGTCTACTGGTGCATTCTCTAAACCAGAACCTAATCCCATTACGCTACCTGTTGCCACGCGCATTGGGCTGTCGGCAATACTCACAGCGTAGTTACATAAGCGACCAGCCAACACGCCCACGTTATTAGCGTGCAATTGCGGCACTGGGATCACTAAGTGATTTGCAAGCCCTGCAACCAATGCGACTTGCGCAGCTTCATACGCTGACCATGTTTGGGTAGCAGCGTCGATACCTGGCACTGCAACCAAACCAGACACAAAACGGCCATGTGTTGCTTGCAAGCTAGCTAAGTAATCGTGCTTGGCGCTAATTTCTACGGCTGTATTGCTGATGTCACAGAACACTACCGTTTCAAAGCTTTGCACTTCGTTAGCGCGATCAATCGCTTCAAATACGTCTTCACCGTCTGCCAGTGGATAAACTGCAGCAGTCCAGTTTTGCCCCGCATTTAATTGCGCCGCAATCACTTGATCGCGCAGGCCACTGTCGGCTAATGCGTCTTCAAGATCCGTTTGGGCGTTTACGCTAAACAGTTGGCTTTCTTCGCCTACTGAACCCGCACGACCAATAAATAGAAAGTGGCGTTCGATGGCGGCAATGTCACCTTGGCCGAGATTCAAATTGTTAACTTGTACTTTACCTAGTGCCATGGTTAGCCTCTTTTGCTGTTGATATGGTCAATGATTTTTACTAATTCACGTTGTACGTTTTGGGTCGTGTCACCCAAGAACGGACGCGCTTTAACGGGTATTGGCCAACGATTTTTATTTGGCTTATCGCGCAGTACCGACAAAATCACACCCGCTTTGCCTTGGCTTAGGTTTTCCGTTATTTCGCTTATGGTTGCGCGACGGTAACCTTTGCCTTTGGTTTTTTTAGTTTTATAACCCAATGCAATAAGCGCTTTAGCTTGGCTGCGTGTTGCGGCAGCTTTGTAGTCTGGTTTGCCATGAATGCGTGCCATGCGGCTGGCGCTCATAGACTCTGTGCCACCGTCTTGATGCAGCGCAGCTATTCGGCCTGTTAGTCCCGCTTTATGCTTAAGCTCTAAACGGTTGGCGTTTTTCACGTAAGGTTCTAATGTTCTGCCCATGCGTTTAAGCATCTTGGCTTTTTTACCATCGGCGCGGCTGGCCATGTGAGTGCCGTCAACCGTGGTTTGAGTGCGTATCCGTTTGCGTGCTAATGCGCGTTCGTATCGCCCCAGTGTTTTTAAAATACGAGTGCGCTTGTTTGCTGGCAGTGATTGCAGTATCAACTGATGCTTTACGCTCAATGCTTGCTGTTTGTTTGGGGTGATAACTAAGCTCATTCGGCCCCCTTCTGCTGTACATCAACGGTTTCAGCTATGTTTAATGGCACTAATGACACACGGTAGCGTTCGCCGTTAAATAGCACTGGGCCGTTATCATCTGGTAGCAGTTCAATGTCATCCATTAACTGCACTTCAATTAATACTGTGGCGTGGTCTTTACTCACCACGTCTATATCCAGTTGTGGATCATCTAGGCCGTATTCATCACGAGCCCAATTGCTGTCAATCAAAAAGGCAGCAACCATGGCGAGTAGGTTGTATGGGTTAATGCGGCGGTGCGGAAAGCGCTCTAACGCAATCACGGCGTTGTGTTTCCACTTCGCGACTTGATAGCCTTCGATGCCTTTGTCTTCACCGTTGAGTATTAAGGTGCCGTTTTCTTGCCACGCATCAAGATCGTTGGCTTTAACAATTGGCGATAAGCTTGTGAGTAAAAATTCTGCCAATAGTTGTAATTGGGTCTTGGTTTGAGTGCTCATAATGAATGCACTCCGGCGCGGCCAAGGCCCATCAATAAACGCACTGATCGGTTTGATTGCGCTAATATGGCGTCTTGTTGTGCTTCGTCGCTGGCTTTGTTGTTGCCTGCTTCTTTTTGGTCAACAGCAGAAAAATAGCCCAGCAAATCGGCATGAGAACGGGCATAAATAGCCCCGCGGTAAATGCTAATTTGCTGCGCACTGAAATCAGGCGCTAGACTGGCGTCTAAGGCAAAAGGGGCTTCCGTTCCCTGTGCTGTCATGATGAAACTAAGCAATTGCTGCTGTATTTCTGCCACGCTACGATTGAGCGAATCAGCTAATACTGATTCTTCAAAATATTCAGGGATGCGACGATGTTGGCGAAATTCACCCGTTGACAATGCAGGCCAGCCGCTATCGTTATCGATAGCAATGCTTTGTTGTTGTCCGGCTTCAAATCCAAATGTCATACATCACCTGTGTTAATTGGGTTCAGTTCGGTTAGCGTCACAGTGGTTATTAACAGTCACCTGTTAAACACTCAGCTAGCGAACTGGAGGGTTGGGAGTGGGTCCCTTACGTTATTGGCCTTGTTCTTGTGAGCCACTTTCTTGTGACCCATAAGCCTCTAACGCACGTATTCGCATATCAATTTTGTTTCTTACTGTTTTCACCTGGGCATGCTTGTGCAAACTGGCCGCTTTTTCGAGTAACGCATCTGCTTGTTGCAAGCGGCTAATGTCGCCAACCTGTGTCGGTTTAATGTCGCCGTTAGTTGTGCGTAGTAATGCCAGCCCCGCGAATTTGTAAAACTTAGCGGTAACCGGTTCTGGCAGTTTCCAATCGTTAACCACGCGCTTAAACACCATGCTGAAATACGGTTCAATACTGTTGCCGTTTTCTGCTTGCACTTCTGCCCAATCAAATACCGTGTCGGCAATAAAGCCAGCCCACTGACGGCGAATGCTTCCCGCCATAGGTTGATCAAGTTCGATAGCGCGAAACGCCAGTTCAATAGCTCGGCCAAGCTCACCAACATCAAACAGCCACACAATGCAGTAAGCAAAAATAGGATGATCATCAACTTTGTCCTTTGGTTTAGCATCAAGCTTGGTTAAATAATCAGTGGTAATGGGTAGCCACTTTGGTAACAACACATCACGTTTATGGCTTACCTTGTCGCTGCGTCTTGCAAAGGCTTTTAGCCGTGTTAAATCTGCTTCAAGTTCGATCAGCTGTAAGTGCAGGCTTGGGGCGTATTGGCCGCTACCTGTTTGGCTTACTTTTTCGAGTTGTTTTTGGGCGCGGCGGTTTTCTTTGAATGCGAGGATTCTGGCGCCGCCGATGGCTTTTTTAGCTCTGCTGTCGCTTCTTTAATGTCGTTCGCTGAATTGGCAATGCTGTCAGCGCTGTAGGCTAAATCATTGGCACTGTCGTCAATGGCGCTGGCGCTTTGTTCTACTGAGTCAGCGGCATGGTTCACGCTGTCAGCTGCATCGTTAACAGAATCTGATAGCTCAGTGATGGCGGTAATATTGCCGTCATCGTCAAGTTTGACGTCGGCTATTACGCTTTTGTCTTCACCAGATGAAAAATCCATATTCATGACAACAAATCGTGCTTTTTGCTCTGCAGCTTCACGCGCTTTTGCAATAGCTTCTGATTCATCACATCCAAATAAATATGCCAGTAATGCTAAAGCTTCATTTTCTGGCGCTGGCGTTGATGCTGCATCTTGATTTGATGGATTTTGTTGTTTAGCTTTTTCTGCTGCACGGCGTTTTTTAAAATTAGCGATGGCACTCATGGCGATGTCCTATTTAGCTATTTGATAAAGGATTAACTAGGCACTCAGTGAGTGCCTAGTGATAGGGTTAAGCCGCTGGGGCTGCGCCAATATTCATTGCAGCTTCATCGATTGCACCGTATGCCTGCATTTCATCAACTGCATACCCTTCAAAGCGCCAATACTTGTCTTCCCAGCGCTTACGGTCTTCTACGTTTTCAGACTTGCGCGAGCGGGTGCCTTTTTGGGTGTAGCAATGCAAGTTAGAAAGCAATGTCACCACTAGGCGTTTACCTGGGAAGAACGGTGGTGTGTATGCCTTTAAACCACCAATGGATTTATCCATCATTTGCGCGGCAACACGTTCGGTTGGCTTGTCTGCTTGGTTCATCAACTTAGTCTGAGCGGTTGCGGTTAAGTCACTGCCAACCAATACAACCAAGCGTGGGTCGTTGCGGAATTGTTCAGGGATCAAGGTGTTCTTAACTTCGGTAACAATGGCGTCTAATGTTTTGTATTCACCGTCTTTCAAAACACCTGTTGCATCAGGGTTAAAGTAAATCGGGTCAGTCATTACCTGATCAGGCGCTTTCTCTTTTACTAACTGATGCCAGCCTTTGTTAACGTCTTGACCAAGCGGGTTGGCAACAGGATCTGTGTCTATTGCGGCAGAAGTACCATTAAAGCCAATGCGTAAAATGTCGAGGGCAAAACGCATAGTGGCGTTTTCACTCATTAGTTTCATGAATTGACGTTCACTGCCTGCGTTGGCCCATACTGCTAATGTGCCCCAATCAACAAAGGCACAAGAGTCAGTTTCGACCAGTTCATAGGTATTACCGTTAACATCTTGTCCTGAAGTAAATCGACCACCAGACTTACGCCCTGTGGCAATGCCTGTATTACCTACGCTAACCACTTGACCTTTAATTTGGTCAACGTCCATCATGGTGATCAGTTTTAAAAACTCGACTGAATCAAGAATGGCGGCGCGAAGTTTGGTTTCCATTGGGCCAGTAACGCTAAATTGCTTACTCACGTCTGGTGTTTGATATCCGGTGGCCATGTTGGTGCTGTATGCAAGCAAACAGGCTAGTGCAATTGGTGTTAAATTCATGATGCTATCTCGCTGCTAATAAATGACTAAAGTGGTTTAGTGGGTCTTAAACCACTGAGTAAGATTCGCCTAGACCTGCTGGATCAGGCTCTTGGCCTGCAGTTTCTTTGCTTAGCGCATTGAACTTGGTTTCCATTGCACCGAGCTTTTCTGTTAGTCCGGTTAATAGGGTTTCAACTTTGCTGAACTGTTCAGCACTAACACCTGGCGCGTCTGTTTTATCAGTCGCTGTGGTGGTATCAATTTCACTTTTTTCGGTACCAGTTGCTTCTGGCTTTTTGCCAAAGGTGTCAACTTTGGTTTCAAGCTCTGTTAGCTTGGTGTCAAAGGTTTCAAACTTGCCCATTAGGGCGTCAAATTGTGCTTTGTCCATTGCTGGTTCCTCGGTTGGGTCGGTTGCCGCGTTTGGCTTATTAAAGTAATTGCGTAGCATGGCAAACAAGCCCTGTTCCGTAGGCGTTGCTTGTTCCGTAATGAAGTCACTTTGCTGTAACTCTTCTAATTGGCTGTATTCGTGGTCGTGGTGATTGTCACCGGCTGAAAACTTAAGGCGGGTTGTACCCGTTGATGCAGGCGAGTCGGTAACGGCAATACCCGATAAATAGGCTTTGCCCGTTCCTTTGTAATCAATGTTTGGCTCGATCGACATAAATAGCTTTTGGCTGTCTTTGTTGGCTTCAAGCAAGTAATCGTTGGCGGTTAACTTGACATATAAACGCAGTTTGCCGTCTTTAGTTGAGGCTTTGACTTCATCCACTGAGCCCCAGTTTTTACCCTCAAACGGGCCCCATGATGAACGGAAGTGTTCCGGCCAAATCATGGCGGTGTATTCATCCACTGAATATTGTGCGGCCATGTCTTCAATCCACTGTTTGGTGATAGTGCGACCGTCGACTGTTGCGCCTTCGGTTGCTGCGATAACCCACCCAGTTTGCTTGCTCATGTGTTTGCCTGCCTAAAGTCGTTTAATGCGTAAATGCTGTTTAGGCCTACAGCTTAAGGCTTTGACAAGGTGCAATCACTTGGCAAAGTTCGGCGCAATTCCGATTTTTGCATTATCGGAACTGAGCCGATATTTAGTCCGTTATGAGTGCTCCGATAGTCAATACACTGGCAACATTAATCATTAACCCTGAGTGATATGGCCTACTCTCCTGAAATCCGTGAAGCCGCAAAACGGCTTTATTTACGCAGACACACCCCTGATGAAATTCGGGACGAGTTAGCCCTGCCCAATAATCGGGTGGTGTATTACTGGGCTGATAAATATGGCTGGCGTGATTTACTGCGAGAGGAAGAAGTAGACGAGGCAATTGCGCGTCGCATTGTGATGCTGTCGGATATTCAGGACAAATCAGGTAATCAAATAAAAGAACTCGACATGCTGATTGAAAAGCATGTGAAGTTGAAAAAGCAGCGCTTAATCAGCGAGGGCCATTCGTTTGGTTCCGGTTCAGGTTCCAAGTCTAGTAATAAAGGGAGTCCAAAAGGTGGCGAACGCTCTGGTAATGACGATAAACCACGTAAAGGCCGCAAGCGCAAAAATGATGTGAGCCATTTAGACGCTGAAGACTTTGGCACCTGGTACGCATCGCTTTTTGAATACCAAAAAACCATGCATGAAAACTTGCATCAGCGTATTCGTAACATTCTAAAAAGCCGTCAAATTGGTGCTACTTATTACTTTGCGGGTGAAGCATTTGAACAGGCAGTATTAACTGGGGATCCGCAAATATTTTTGTCGGCGTCACGTTCGCAAGCTGAAGTATTCCGCAGTTACATTATTGCCATCGCGCAAGAATTTTTTTGAGATTGAATTAACCGGTAACCCGATTGTGTTGCACACCAAACACGGTGATGCCGAACTGCGCTTTTTAAGTACCAACAGTAAAACCGCCCAAAGTTATCACGGCCATGTGTACGTGGATGAATACTTTTGGATTGGCAAGTTTGATGTATTAAACAAATTAGCCTCTGCCATGGCGACCCACAAAAACTGGCGTAAAACCTACTTTTCAACCCCATCCACTAAAGCGCATCCGGCTTATTCGTTTTGGACTGGCGACCATTGGCGACAAGGTAAACCCGACCGCGAAGAAGTTGAGTTTCCCACATTTAATGCCATGCGCGACCGTGGCCGATTATGCCCAGATAAACAATGGCGTTTTGTGGTCACGATTGAAGATGCATTGGCTGGCGGCTGCGGCTTGTTTGATATTGACGAACTGCGCGATGAATACAACGGCGATGATTTTTCCAACTTGTTTATGTGCGTATTTGTTGATGATGCCGACAGTGTATTTAAGTTCAGCGACCTTGAGAAATGCATGGTTGATGCGGCGCGATGGCAAGACCATAAACCCAATGATTTGCGGCCATTTGGCAACCGTGAAGTGTGGCTTGGATATGATCCGTCACGTACCCGCGACAATGCGACTTTGGTTGTGGTTGCACCAGGTGAAAAGAAAGGTGAAAAGTTCCGCGTATTAGAAAAACATTATTGGCGAGGGCTTAACTTCGCCCATCATGTTAGTGAAATTCAAAAGGTCTATTCACGTTACCGGGTGACCTACATTGGCGTTGATACCACAGGCATTGGTGCTGGGGTGTTTGACTCGATTAGTACCTTGTTCCCGCGTGAGGCCACGGCGATTCATTACAGTGTTGGCAGTAAAACCCGTTTGGTGCTGAAAATGATTGATGTAATTGAAGGTGGCCGCATTGAGTGGGATGCCTCACACAAAGACATTGCCATGAGTTGTTTAGCGATACGACGAACTACCACCGATACTGGCGGGGCCATTACCTTTAAAGCTAGCCGCGACAATGCCACTGGCCATGCCGACGTATTTTTTGCGATTGCCCACGCGGTGATCAACGAACCCCTTAATTATGAACACAAGAGATCATCATCATGGACAATGCAACACTAACTGCCGCGAACGACGACACGACTGACGCCACTGAGCAACCGAGCAGTAATGCACCTGTGGTGTTTAGTTTGCCCGAACAAGTGATGCCTAATATGTGGCTTACCGATTACGACTCGTTGTATTACAACTCAAGCGATGAATATTGGGAACCGCCCATTGATAGGCATTTGCTGGCTAACCTTGTTCGCCGTAATGCGCAACACGGCGGCATAGTGCAAAGCCGCGCCAATATGGCCGCATCGCGTTTTGTGTCTGGCGGCATGAGTGCCCAAGAAGTAGGTGCAACGTTTTTAAATTGTGTGCAGTTTGGTGATGTGGCGTTAGTGAAGATCCGCAACGGTTTTGGGCAAACGGTGCGTTTATTCCCATTACCCAGTTATCGAACTCGCGTGGCTAAAGATGGTGGCGCGGTGGTGTTAGAACGTGATCAGCAGTTTAAGCGCTATAAAGCTAAAGACATTATTTGGGTGCGCCAATATGACCCAGTACAGCAAGTATATGGTTGCCCCGATTATCTAGGCGGTTTACAGGCGGCCTTATTAAATGAAGATGCCACGTTATTTAGACGTAAATATTACATTAACGGTGCACACATGGGTTTCATTATGTATGCGACCGACCCGAACCTAGACCCCAATGTTGAAAAAGACATTAAAGAGAAAATTCAGGACTCAAAGGGCGTGGGTAACTTCCGTTCGCTGTTTGTGAATATTCCCAACGGAAAAGAAAAAGGCTTACAGATTATCCCTGTGGGTAATTTTGAATCTAAAGACGAGTTTATGAACGTTAAAAATGTGTCGGCTCAAGACGTGTTAAACGCGCACCGTTTTCCACCTGGACTCGCTGGCATTATTCCGGCTAATACTGCAGGCCTTGGCGACCCTGAAAAATATGACGGGGTGTATTTTAAAAATGAGACTAAGCCGTTGATCAACAACTTGGTTGATGCGGTAGCCCGTGACCCAGAAGTTGGCGGCAAGTTAAAGCTGGTTTTTGATCTATCAGGCGCTTAGAGCGCCATGATCATCAAAAATTACTTACTCATGATTTTCATCATGTTTCTTTGGCGCATCAGCGTTTGGTAATCCATTCGTTGATGGCAGAACATAAGTAAGTGAATGGTTAACTTACCATTACTATCTTTATCTACTTTGTAGACGGTTCGATAATCACCTTTTAGCAGCTCTAGATAATGTATACCAATTGGTACAAATTCTATCTTCTTCCCTGACTCAGGAAATAGCTTTAGTTGGTTATCAAAATCTCTAATCAACCCGATAATCAAATCTCTTGATTCGGCCAAGTTAATCATTTTTGATTTCCAGTTTATTGCAACTTTTACATCTGCTTTAAACTCTTTGGTGTACAGTATTTCTAGCGCATTGTTCATTTCTGGTTGTCCTTATAAGTCGGACAGCATCTCATCTAAGGTCATTACATTTCCTGCTTTGATGCTGTTTTCGCTATCGATAACCAATTGCATGAATGCTAATTGCTCTTGCATTAAATGAAATGCTTCAGCAGTTTGAACAACTAACGTTTCTTCACCATTTTGGGTGACAAACATCGGTTCAAAGCCTAACTCTTCTCTTAATCTTGCAGCATTCGCTTTCATGTAACTGATTGGTTTTACTTTTGATTGTGAAGTTATATTCATAAATCTTGCTCCTGGTATACATTTCCCTAACGGAAATGTATTCCTCGCTGTCCAAATTAAACTAAGTTATTGATTCTTTTATATTTATAATAATGGTAATAGTGCCTATATTTTATAATATAAATCTATATAAATTACAGGCGAAAACTAAATTCAAACCACAGGACTGAATATAGTCCTATTCTGTTTTTTTGTCAACTGAAATAAATCTATAGTCACTCCAATCACTGTTCAAAAAAACAGTACTATGGAGTACACTAGATTAGTTGAAACTTTAGCGTTCAAACGATTGGGAGATCGACATGCGGGTGTTATGTACGTGCGGCAAAAAAGCCATTATTGGCAAAACAGACAGATTGAGTCTGGCACATGCTAATTTGTATTGTTCATGCTCTGACCCAGAGTGTGGCCATACATTCGTAGCGAACGTATCGTTTAGCCACACTCTGAGCCCAAGCGCAAAAACATCGAGCCAGTTAGTTAAACAGTTGGTTAATGCGATGTCTCCGGAAAACCGCAAACAGCTACAGCAAGAGTTAAGATTATTTTAATAAAAGTTGGATTATCTCGGTTTATATAAGTTTGTGGTTTTGTTTGGTTCTAGTTCTGGTTCTGAATCATCTTTTTGCAACTCTGACTCAATCAAATCAGCTAGATCCCTACAAGATGTTTCCTCAGCCCAAGACAATGCATCTTTTAATATGTTAAACCCTGACATAATTACTTTTCCACTCTCGTCAAGTACCGCATAATCTAGAATAACTTCTTTACCATTAACTATTTCATAAAAGTAGCCAACTTGATAATCACCCACTTTACTGTCACATTTAAATTCGGACATTGAAACCTCATACAATAAATCGATTAATTAGGTGCAGCGTTATAGCCACACTTTCAACCTTAATAGAAAAACCGTCAAGCCAATTACTCAGTTTGTGAGTGCAATGTCTCCTGAGCATCGTTCTCAGCTTCAGCGTGAATTAAATTTGCTTTAATCCTTTGTTGAGTTCCTTTGGCATTCAATAACATCTTTGGAAATTTCAAGTAGAGTGAATACTTGGGGTGGTATACATTCCCCATTATTTGCAAAGGCAGACTCAATCTGTATAAGTAGTTCAGCAACTTTATCAATAAAAACTCTTTCCATTAAAAACATAATATACCTCTTAATTTAGGCGCTCCATTAACGGCGCCGTATCTATAACTAAATAATTAAATCGCACATTTCGGTGCGGACGACTCAAATCTTAATGCGGAAATTTGCTTATAAATGTTTTTCAAATTTGATTTTGAATAAGGCGATGGGATAGAGCTTAAATATGTAACTGATTTTTTGATAGATGCTGTTTAGCTTTGCTTTTTCAGCCATTAGAAAACCTAATGATGCGGGTAAACATATTTGTTGTTAATGACGGTGAAATGTTAAAAACAGAATGATATCAAAATAAAACCCTTCAATATCATATTGCTATCATAAAATCCTGCTTGATTAATTTTTTTTCGTTTCCGTTCGAATCCCTTCGTAATTAATTTTTTCACTCACGTAAATAAAAGCAAGGCTAACAAGTCTGATAACAATGCAATCGATTATTTTAAATCGCGCGAAAGTTTTCACTGAAAATTTTTTTGCCTTAATTTTAGTGGTTGCAAGTTTATAAAAATGTGTTTAGGGCAATAGAACACTAGTTAACTAGTGTGATTTTCGCTTATTTTATGGTTATTGCTGTACTGCATGGCTAAGTCAGCGGCTTTGTTTAACCTGGCTAATGCATTGCTAAAATGCTGCTGGGTGACACCAAAACGGGCATAGGCTCTTTTTGCTGGCAGGCCATCAACCAAATAGGCCCGTAATGCATTTTGCTTTGCTTCACTTTCAATACGAGTCATCTTGAGTAATATTCCGAATTGCTCGGCACTTTCACAACCTTGAACGAGTGTTTTCATTTTCGCTTACCTTTTCTTGTAGCTACGATGGCCTTTAAGTCTGCTGGGTTATTACGGTCAAAAATCGGCATCTTCTATAGGAATAGGTTTTGCTGGTTCTTCTCAATCATCAAATATGCCGCCCATCATTTAATCCCCCACTTTTTAAGCGTAAATAAATGCTGATATGTCATGACAGCTCATGCACATACCAACGATTTGTGGCTGTGTTGTAATGTCACACTTACAAGCTGAACACGTACTGTTAATACTTGGATGCTGATGCGATTCCGGTACCGCTTTATTTAACCAGTTTGAAAGGTCTGGTTTATGGTCTCTGGTAAACGTGGTGTTTTCTTTTGAAGGCTCGACATATTTGTCGGCATACCTTTCACTCTTATTCAGGTCAACCACATGCTGAAGTTGCTCGAGTGCTAGCTTTGCCATGTCTGGCGACATATCTTGCAACCAGACATCAACGTCTAACTGCTTGTCGACGACTCTCCACGCTTGGGCGTTCAATACTTGTTTGTTGGCATTGATGCTGGCTCGGGTAAATGCCTCAAATTGTGAATTAAGTGCAGGATCATCCCAATCACTATGGGCCTGATGGCTATTTGGTGGCCTGCGACTAACAAACAACATGCCCTGACGTAATGAAATATATTGGTCATGACCATTTACAACAGAGTTAATAATGGACCCCGCACGTAGGCGTTTAAGATCCTCGTTGTCTAACCCTAACTTTCTGCCCTCTTGTATTAACAACTGATCACCTTTGGCGATCTTTTTGCTAGTTTTGATCGAGTCCGTACAGTTATTGTCAGAACTCCAAGGTGCGCGGCTGTCGCCGCTTTTAGAATCAAGATCAACAGACAAATCAAAAGCCACATCAAAAGCGCGTTCGTCTGATGTTGGCACGTACATATCGGCCTGCGGCTTGCGGATTTCCCAACCCTCTAACCTGGTATTAATAGTGGTGTGGTTTTCCTGTGACATTACGCCCATGATTTTTGATACTTCTTCACCATAAACGTTTGTGTTGTCCTGAATAGACTTGGCTAGTTGCACAGGTCTGTCAGCACGTTTGCAATAAAGCCCGCCCATGACATCAACGTAACGTTTCCAATTTTCAGATGAATTACCATCAGCTGCACATCTTGCACGCTCAACCACATCGTCAAAATCAATGGCCTCACGTAAACGACGCAGTTCACGCCATACCGTAATCGATGGGCCACCAATTTGCTGAAACTGACGAATACTCCAAGTGCTAGACCACGCCGCAACATTTTGGGCACCATGTTTACCATTGGTTTCGGCCTCAAAGTCATCGTCAACCTGATAGCCATCGATGTTTTTAGCGATGTATTTGGCAATGTAGCCGGTAGCGCTCCCCTTATCGGGATCAATAGTTTTAAAATCGAAACGAGGTTTATACCCTTGGTGGCGTAAGCTCTTTTTACCTTTTGCTGGCGCAAGGTCGTGTTTGTCATGTTCTAATGCGTAACTGCGCATAATTGAACGGGCATAACGAAGTTGTTCTGGTTTAAAAAACAGTAATAAATGCCAGTGCGGGGTGCCGTCATGATGGGGTTCAACTACACGAAAGCCGAATACTTCAATATCTTCACGAGCAAATTTGGCACGGCATTTAGCCCACTGACTACATAAATAGGCTTGAGTGTCTGAAGGGTTAGCACCATCGTATTTTTTATTAGAATACGTTGGCCCTTTAATACTTTTTTTCCAACTGTGATATCTACTTGGTGCTGTCCATGTGTAAAACTCACCAACATAACCTTGCTCAGTCGCTAGATCTTCAAACCCGCGCATACGCATCATTAATTCAGCTCGGCGTACTTCAGGGTTGGCAACTGATGCAGCAACCGCATCGGCTAGTGATAACTCAAGGCCGTATTCGTCATTGACCACTTGCATTTCATTTAGCCACAACTTTGCTGCTTGCTTACGTTGTTGCCATTCTTTAAAAGCGTGATTGCTGACATAAGGTGAAACACCGCTGCGCACTTTACCTACAACAATAGCGGTATGTTCCTCATATCTTCTGTGGGTTTTATTTAATTTACGTAGCCACCAATTTTCGTCTGTTAACCTGGCAATAGCACCTGCTATTTTGTCGTACATGCAGCTATCACTGTCAAAATAGCCGTCATGCTTATTTTGTGCATAACCTTTAAAGTTTGGCAGTACGGGACAAAAGCCCCACTGATCTGCAGGCTCTTTCACTGCAAGTAACAGCTCAAGTGCATCAACCTGTTTATTGCCATAGTCGGTCATGTTATTTAATACACCCGTGCAACGGTCTGCCCACTCGGTGGCAATAGCTTGACGGCGGTCTTCTGTATTGATGTGAAATATAGGGATGGGAAATTGATTAACCATGGCGGTTAATGTTTCAACGCGTTTACGCAACCAAATGTTTGGGCTACGGCCATTGTTTAAGGCGCGGCGTTTATAGCAATATTGGCCGAATAACGTCACGGCCACATGATCTGGCAAGTCGGCAACCAGTTTGGCCGACCATGCAAGATCTGCTTTGGCGTGAAAGGTGGTAAAAAAAGCCGACGTATTAACGCCAGCTTTACGGGTTAGGTCTTCCAGATTCATTAAGCGACCTTTTTAATTTTTGGTGACTTAACAAGATCCGCACTAATGATATGGCTAAAACCTTGAGGGATATTTTGGAAGCGATTACCGTTGTCCCAAATGAACCAACTGTATTCACATGAGTCACTGCCACCACCTACAAAGCGTGGGCGTGGGATAATAATTGGCATTTTTTGAGGAAAGCCAATTTCAGCCCAAAACGGCACCCGTATTTTGCTGCCTAAAAAGTTAACCCGCTGTAAATAGGCCAAAGTGCCATTTGGTGCTAATTCACTAAGTGACTTTGTTAAAAACTCGCAAGTAAGTGAAAACGGTGGATTGGTGATAATTACATCGTGCTGACCAAATTCGGTGGTTAAATAGTTAACCCCGCGATCAAGTTCAGCCCAACTTTTTTTGCGCTTCAGGTAAAGCAACTTTGCCATAAATGGCATCAGTTCCACGGCATGGTTCTAAAAAGCGGTCTGTGGGGTTAAGTAGCAATTGAGCCAATAAAGCATCGACTACATTATCAGGCGTTGGATAAAGTTCATTTGCACGGACATTGCCGTTAGTGCTGCTCATATTGCCCCCATGTCAGCTAGTGAAACACCCATTTCTTTGGCTAATTTCATGTCTTCAATTTTGCGTAAACGGTCATAACGAGCTTTTGCTTCTGCACTACGTTCGCGTTTTGCTGCTGCGGTTGGTCTGTTATGAGTGCGGTTAAATATGCGCAAACTTTCTGGAATATAACGGCTCATGCAAAAACCTCCCCCGGGGCGGTTAATACGTAACTTAGATTCAGCGACGCTGGCAAAGAACTCAGCATCTGCTTGGCTAAAGTTCACTATTTCAATGCTGTTGTAGTTTTTAGTGATGCCCCAACCGCTATAATCATTAGGCTTATAGGTCACTTCGCTTTGCTTTAAGCAACACCCCAGTTTTGAAAAGCTATCCGATACCGTCACGATACCGAACTGAGTTTGAAAAATGGCAAATTGGCTAGTCATGCTGCCACCTCGATTCGTGCTATCGAGTCCATTCCGTGCAACGAACACGTCAATTCAAAACAAAGCTGGGTTAGTGTGTGATCAGCCAATACATACAGAGCTACTTTTTCAAGCCCTTGCGCCATACCTAAGTATCTAAGCGCCATGAGTGGCAATCCTTGTGAATGAGCTTCTACATGACGCGCATAAATATCGGCCATCAACTTGCGCATGGCGACATGCTGAGGATTGGTTAAATCGAATTGAACAGTTGAGTTAGCCATGATCACACCTCCACTTGATTTACTTGAATGTTATTGCGAATGGCAATCAAACGAATATTTAGCGTTTTAGCCAACTGTGGTGAGGTGGGTTCCGCGATGGCTTTTAGTGATTCAAGTACAGACTCAACCGCAGTGCGGTCAGCTGGATTGGGAAGCTGTAATGTGCGAATAACGCGATTAGCTTCTGCTGCAATCACTTGCGCAAAAGGATTAGATGCTGTTAATCTACTTTCCATCATATCGATACCTTTCAATTTTGATTTGATACGAGCCATTACCGTTCCAGCGGTGGTGGCTTTTTTATGTCTAATGCTTATTGTCATGGTCTAACTCACTCATTAATTCCCGCGCTTGCTGACTAATCATGGTCAATGCATCGTCAACATGTCGTGAATCGTCCTGCTGTGCAGTATGTTGTGCTGCTATAGCGGTTTGACGTGGTGAAATAAACTGGGCGCGGCTTAATGGCATGTTGCTAAATGCACGGCCTAAATCCGTTAACGCAATTAACGACTGTCGAACGGCTTCACGCTCGTTAGTTGATAAGCTGAGTAATGGACGATTTAAATATTCACTTGGCTTAAGTCGTGCACCAAAAAGCACTAATGCGCGTTGCTGTGCTGGTAGTTTGTCAAACTGGCTTGCTGCACTGGTTTTACCCAACATTTTGCGCATTGCGGCAATGGCCTCACGCCCAACATCACCGTGCGGTTCGTTGGCTGCTGGTATTGCGCGGTTGTTTATCGTGTTAGATAACGGCTGTTTTATGGCTAAAGACATAATCAATCCCTCTACATAAAGCCCGGTGTGGGCATGGTTTGTACTGCATCAAACGCCACCGATAACACAGGTATTGCTTGAAATTTTTGTTCAACGTCATGCATGAAAATGGCTAACTCGGTCATCACATAACTCGCACGTCTTATCGTTTCGTTGCGCATTCTGGCGGTTACTCTGCGCTGTGCTTTTGCATCTAATGCGAGAGCTCCAAGTTGCGCCGCGTTCGCATTAATATCGAGCGCTCTATCTGTTAACGTCATCTTGTCTGCAGTTGCAAAATCGTCGGTACAAACAGACGGCATACAGTTCAAATCAAGTAACACCCCATCAATTAAGCAACGGTTTTTGCTTGCTCTAGTGATGGCAACTAACTCATGTACTGTCAGCTGATGTGGTTGTTCAGGTAACAGCTTGTTGCGCAACATCTGCCTGCTTTTCAGTCCTGCTGTATCAGCGATATTTTTCATCACTTCATCATTGGCAAACTGACGCATTGCGCCAACAACGTGTGGCTGTGATGCAAACTGTGTACTGCTCAATTGTGTATACATTGCTGCAAAACTCCTTTTTGCTAACATTCATTTGAATGAAAAGTCATTCAAATGACGAGATAAACGAATTAACGCTATCGACTGATAAAGGCTTGTGAGTCGGCTTCTTTAATCAGCGCCAACATATTGATAAAAGGCTTTTCTTGCGGCTTGTTTTTGGGACGAATTGGAAGGCGACCTTCACGCACTAGATGGCGCACTGTCGCTAAGGGGATGCCACTCAAGCGGGCGTACTCTTCAAATGAAACATAGGGTGCTGCAATTTGAACTGCAAAAGTGTTCATGTGGTGATATCCTATAATTAACTGTGATTTGCTATCAGGCACTGTGAGAGGTTGGCTGATAACATCATTTAACATCTTGACACGGAGTATCACTCAAAATGTCTGGCTACGTCAAGTACAAGAATGACAAAAAGTTTAAAAATTTAAACACACCGTTAAATTACAAGGGTGGAAAGGAACTAATTGAAAGGTTGATAGATCTTTTTGAGGTGCGAAGCAGAGTAGAATTAGGTGACTTAATCGGAGTCAGTTCTGCAACTCTTTCAACATGGACGACTCGTGAAACCACACCGCATGAATTGTTGATTCGCATTCATTTGTTAACCGGTTGGCCGATGGAATATTTGTGCTTTGGCACGGGTGACTTAACCAAATTAAAAGGTGATACCGACCAACACTTTTCCGAAAAAGCTAATAATGTGGCACCGCCAACACTCAGCTATGAGCGCGGTGTGTTACAGGTTTACACCATCGATAACGGCCATTTAGCACCATACGAAAAAATAGAAGCCACAGTTAATTTATTGCAATACTGCAAAGTGCGCGGGAATGAAAACGACATAGTGGTAAAAGATGGTTGGGATTTGTTGTTTATTAATTCACGCGAAAATCAAGTTAATCAAGGTCGATATTTATTTAAGGTTAACCAAACCCATCAGCTAGGCATGATGAAGTTATACCCTGATGGTAAAATCTATCTATTAGAGGAAGAAGAACGTTATCTGGTAGATGAGACGGTAACTCAAATTGTGGGCAAAGTGGCAGCTACTTTAAAGCAAACCCCAATTAGCTTAATACGACCTAGAGGCTATAAGGCCAGAACGTAAACTTATTTAACAACACAAGGAAGTGAATATGGCCTCAGAGATAACAAATTTAGCTGATATTTTATCGCTTATATTTTCTGAATCTGATCCTGAAAAAAGTTATTGGTATAGAGGACATAGTAAAACCAGCTACCGATTACTCCCGTCAGTATTCAGGCCCACGGAAGCAGGAAAGTATTTTAATGAAGCAAAACTAATAAGTGAGTTTTTGAGAATACACCCTGAAGCTAAAACTCAACATTCTTCAACTATAGAGTTGCTTACCTATGCGCAACATTATGGTTTACCAACTAGACTATTAGATTGGACAGAAAATTTATTAGTAGCATTATATTTTTGCTGCGTTGAAAATATTAACGAGAATGGTAGTTTATACACATTGCAGGTAGAAAGAGACAATAGCCATAACATTAATTTTTATGAAAAAATAGCCACATCATCATCTGTGAGCGAAGTTTGCAATAAAATTATAGAGTATTTAAACAATGCAAACTCTAGAACAGATAAAACACTAAGAAATATAATAAAATTAAATGGTCACGATTTAAATTATTATTCTGAAACAGATGGTTTTGAAATTTTCTGTAATTTGAATAAAATGGTTAGGGACAAAGAAAAATTTCTTATTGATTCTCCATACGATTACAACCCTTTATTGTATGGTGTTTGCACTTATACGCCACCAATTATTAATCATCGGTTAAAAGCTCAAAAAGGATGTTTCACTATTCACGGTGGAAAAATCATATCTGGCAATGAAGTTATAAATGTATTAGATATAAAAGAATGCGTAGCGATGCATGAACATCGCAGTTCTAATTTTGTACAAATACTCAATAACAACTTTAATGAATACATTATTCCATCCTCTGCAAAAGGTAAGATCTTAAGTGAATTATCAAACTGCGGTATAAATAAAGCAAGTTTGTTTCCAGAATTAGAGCATCAAGTTAATTCACTCAAAGAAAAGTTTTTTGATTAGATTTCAAGGAAGAAAAAATGAATAAACAAGACTATGAAGATGAATTAGCTCGATTAAAAGCTAGCAACATTGATTCACCAGCACAAGCAAAAGCCCGAAAACTTATTAAGCCTGTTATGACAATCATTGCAGTCATATTTACAATACTGCTTATTGCCCTGATTGTTGATATCAGCAATGATCCAAAACCAGTCGAAACACCCATAGTTAAGCAGTCTTCACAAGATAAAGATGCATTCAATAAACTAGAAGCCGCTAAATGGGAAAAGGTCAGCAACCTTACTGACTGCCAACTAGCCTATAAAATTTATAGCGACTACTCCCCTATCATGGCTGAGCTAATGGACTTCGCTGAAACAAAGTCATACTTTGCTAAACAAGAAGCTGTAAACTGGAAAGAGAACACAAAACTAGACCAACGTTTAGAAGCCCTTAATAATATTTACCCCTCCACTTATAACGTAGATTATCCAAATGCCATCATTGCTCACGGAATGAACTTCGCCATAGGCCAATACTGGCGAGACATCTTCTTTCATGTCATCAATGAACGCGAAGCTAAACCAGCAGTAAGCGAACAAACACAGCTAATGCAAGATGACTTAAACGTCTTAAAGTCACAATGCCCAAACGAATTTGAAGGTTTAAGTAACCTATGAGCATAGAAACACTATTTTCATCTAACATAATTGTTCCGATTATCGTCGCATTTATCGGTTTTTTAATTGCAGTGACAACGGCGGTTATTGCAAAAGAGCAAAAGATATCTGAATTTAGGCAAAAATGGATTGATGAATTAAGGAATGATATCGCAAACTCACTTCGATATGCTTTTGACTGTATGTATGAATCTAGCAATCATATAACCGACGAGAGTATAGAGCGTTATAACAGTTCATTTAGTAAATTCGAATTCCATTTAATACTTATAAAATTAAGGCTTAATCCTATAAAAGATGAACAGTTTATATTACTAATTAATAATACTCTTGAACTAGTAAGTGAACTAAATCATACAAATATTGAAATAAATTTCAAAAAAGTAACAGAATCAACAAAGCTATTTGAAAAACATTCACATGCAATAATAAAAAGAGAATGGGAAATAACAAAAAAAGGAGAAAAACGTTTTATTCTTTTTGTAACCGTGGGTGAGTTTTTCGGAGGTGCATTTATCACTGCTTTTTTTGTGCTGCTCTATTTAGCAAAATTCCCTGAATACTTCCCTGGTATTAATTAGTAAAAAGCATTCGAAATCGACAAACGTATACTTTAACAACTAGCGAGTATTAGGCTTTTAATGGGGGAATAGGGGTTGCTGCGGCAATAAGTTCGCCCCAGCTATTTGGGACACGGTTACCCTCAAGCATTTTTTCAAATACATAATAAACATCTGTTTTACTCCCAGCCTTGCGCTGAGTCGTTTCATCGTTTATCCATGCATAGATAATGGCTTTTGGGGCATCTGTTTTAAATTGAAAGAATAACCGATATCTAGTTGGCAATGATTTTTTCTTGATGCGACGCCAAGATGTGTATTTTTTACCGAGAGTTTTACCTAACCTAAAATCTGGGTGATTAGGCTCAGCTGGTACATTAGTAAAAATATTAGTTTGAATTGCTTCGAAGAGTTTATAAGTTGGATGGTGAAAAAATTCGTCTGGATCTTTGATTGCTAAGGCTTCAGCTAATTCAGTTATGCGGGTCAGTTCGGCAGTAAAAATATCAAGCGCATGAAGTTCGTAGCCATTTTTTATAATTACTTCCATGTATAAAACGACTACCCTTCTAGGATAACAGAGCGTGCTCTAGCAAGATCTGCTTTTGCTTTTAAAGCGTCCATTCTTGATAATAATGACATAGGTAAAGGTTTAACTTTCCCGTCAATTTTTGTTTCGTTATCAAGTAATTCCACAAATTTAGATTCAACTTTTGCTTCATTACTTGCCGTTGCAAAAGAAAATACATTTGTCATAATGTGCACCTACTTAAGATTGTTTCTGGTTGTAGCTGGTTGTAGCTGGTTGTAACTATGTTTTTGCATTTAGGAAAGATTACCATATTGGTATAGCACAGATCAAAATAAGTTGACATTATTTAATCGAAATCATCTTAAGAAGAGTGGTTAGCAGTGGCAGTAAGAAACACTAAAGACGGTAGCGACAAACCTTGGCTTTGCGAGTGCTATCCTAATGGGCGTGATGGTAAACGCATTCGCAAAAAGTTTGCTACTAAAGGCGAAGCGACTGCGTTTGAACTTTATACCATGAAAAAGGTGGACGAAAAGCCGTGGCTAGGTGAAAAGGTCGATAATCGTAAGTTATCGGAACTGATCAAACGCTGGTATGACTTGCATGGCCAACAACTGGCACAACCTGAAACACGTTTACGAAAATTACAGTTAACCTGCGATGGAATGAACGACCCAGTTGCCAGCAAAATAACCGTTAACGATTTTGCTAATTACCGCCAAATGCGACTTGATGGTGAAATAGAAGATTTTCAAGGTAAAAAGACCAAGGTTAAACCGAATACAATTAACCACGAACACGCCTATTTGAACGCGGTGTTTTCGGAGTTAAAGCGTTTAGGTGAATGGACTCACCCTAACCCGCTTGAGGGTTTACCTCAGTTCAAAATTGAAGATACTGAACTGGCCTACCTTTACCCAGAAGAAATACCCATAGTATTGGACGAATGCCGCAATGCAGAATATGAACACCTGGTAACAATAGTAATGGTGTGTTTGGCAACCGGCTGCCGATGGTCAGAAGCTGAAAACCTCAAAGGCAGTCAAATAGCGCATAACCGCATTACCTTTGTAAAAACCAAAGGTAAGAAAAACCGGACAGTACCAATAGCGCAAGAACTGGCAAACATGCTGCCAAGAGTCCGCGGCCCATTATTCAGACCGTGCCGCAGATCATTTGAACGTGCAATAAAACGAACCGGTTTAATATTCCCAGAAGGCCAAATGACCCACATTTTACGCCACACATTCGCCAGCCATTTTATGATGAACGGTGGCAATATTTTGGTACTTAAACAAGTATTAGGTCATTCAGATATTAAAGACACAATGCGCTACGCCCACTTCGCACCAGATCACTTAGACGATGCGATAACTAAAAACCCGATAGCAGGATTACTAAATAAATAATGGATATTCTTGCACACAAATCTGATTTGATATTTCTCAAACACTTTATCGTTTTACATCAAAGATATAGAAAATGTAGTATGATATTAATCAATAACTTAACGGCCTACTTTAGCTGGCGAGCCGTTGAAAGGCAGTTATATTCGACTTGGTAATTATAATGAATGATGATAAAAAAATGGGAATATTTATTTCCTTTAGTTTTCCTTTATGTCTAGGCCTAATTTTAGGACTTATTATATTCAATCCATCAGAAGGCTTTATTATCTGGTGGAAAACCATCGATTGGAACGCTCAAAGTGTCGCAAATGTAGGTGCATGGGTTGCAGGTATTGCAACGTCCTTAGCGGCTTTAGCAACAGCATCCGCTGCTCGTTCATCATCAAAAGCAGCCGATGCAGCCACACAAGCAGCTAATCAATGGAAAGAACATGCATCATATGAAAAGTATATTGATGTTGGGGTTAAAGCTAGAATTAAACTTAGATGGCTAGAAGCACATTTACAATGTATGTGTGAAAAAGAATTTCAAGTATTTTTTGACAATGAGTCAGTGATTGCCGGCGACTACACACCAAACAGTGTAAATTCATTTTTAATTTGTTTGGATAGTAACTCTGTTTATGAAGGTTTAGAGGCCTATGATCATTTTAAGAAATATAAAAAGGTATTCAAATATCAATCTGATGCTATAAATAATTTATACCCAGAAATATTTAACCTTATTGAAGAAACATTTGAGTTAAGTAAAAATCATATTGGACTATCAGAGACTGAAAAAAATGTAATTCATAAAACAATAGAAAAACTGATCACTCAGATTCGTATAATAGGGGGGTTATATGAAAATGTCATTGAAAAAAAACATAGTAATAATAGTAAAAAAATTGACATAGACAGTTGCTTAAATTGTATAGACTCAAGTCGTCACTATTATTTTTCCACACTATCTAATTTGAAACTAATCTCAGGTTATATCGACAACTTAGTTATTGATTCAGATGTGGTAAGTTGGGAGAAGACCAAAAAAAATCATATTTTAGAACAACAAGATATTCATCGGATAATTACAAAAGATAAAGGAGGGTTTAACGAGAATATAATAACTTATCTAAATGATAAGTTTGATAATAAGTAACAACCAGATTCAACTCAAAAAATCTAGCACGCCTGATTATAACAATAGACATATTGGAAAACTCACCAATAATTGGTTAGTAAATTATCAAACACTAGTCTCTTTTGTGCCAGCAAGGTAGCCATTATTTATCAAAATTGATGCTGTTCATAAACAAATGAAAACCCTTCCAAATGGCGACATAGTGGCGGCAAAATTTCACAGCATGTAATACACACCGATACCAACCAGCCGATAAAGTATTGAATAATATATAAAGTGTTATTTTTTAACATGCTCATTTAGGATGTAGGCTTTCTGGACGCGGGTTCAAGTCCCGCCGCCTCCACCAATTAAAACAAAGGGTTAGCCGAAAGGCTAACCCTTTTTCTTTGCCTAATGTCCACAAATTGCCCACACAGCTTCAAATGTTCTACTCATAATTAATCACATTGTTATGATGAGCTAACACTTAGATACCCCAAAGTTACTTAGAACCAAAACTCTATTTAACACTGCTAGCCTTCGTTTTCCATACAAATTCAATTGATAATACTCTTTTACAGAGACCATTTTTTCCGGCTAGATTACATAAATCTAATAAACTGGTTTTATATACATTTATAATACGTTTCGGCTTAATTTATATCTAACAACCCAACAAGTAAGTCTAAAGTAGTAATTACCAATTATGAAATTGAAACTGACTGACTGATATTGTATTAAAAAAAATTACCTGATAATTTTGTGAACACTATATTTTAGCTATCTCGGTTTGTTTTGGGATTTGCGAAAAACTTATCGTTTTACATCAACGACATAGAAGATTTAGGATGATATTAATCAATAACTTAAGCGGCCGGCTTTATTTGGCTAGCCGTTAAACAAGCCGTTACGTTCCATGGGAGTTAAAATGATTAAGGCGCACTTAGAGGCCGTAGAAGAGCAGTTACTCGCAACCTCGAAAATTCCAGCAAACTCCGGACATTCTTTACATAAAGGAACTCCCCGAGAGGCTTTTATTAAAGAGTTCCTTGTGAACCATTTAAGTGAAACCGTTTCTATTGGCACAGGTGAAATTGTAGATTGTGACTCTAAACCAAATGAACAGCGCAATCAGTTTGATATTGTCATCTATAAAAAAAACTACCCTAAGCTTGATTTCGGGGGGGGTATATCAGGTTTTCTTGCAGAATCTGTAGTGGCAACAATAGAAGTTAAGTCAACTCTTGATAATCAGGGTTTAATTCAATCAATTAATGCAGCTAGAAATGCGAAAGGCTTAAAGCAAAACCTCAATAGCAGTTTCTCTACGGGTTGGCTTCCTCCAACTATTATGAATTATGTTGTGGCTTACGCTGGTCCAGCACAGATGCAAACGGTCTTTGGGTGGCTTGGAAATCACCATATTCAGAATAGTATTGCAATAGAAAATGCCGAAGAAAGATGCAGTAAAAAAAGTCCTTCTCTAGATGGAATATTTGTTTTGGGTAAAGGTTTTATAAAGTTTGATAACTCCCCAACAACTAACATTTCAGCGGAAATCCGACAAAAGTACCCAGACATAAACTGGTCAATAACGGATATAGAAAATGGCTCATTACTAATGCTTTTTTTATCACTATTAGAGGCTACAAATAATATTCAGGGGGCGTGGTTAGATCCGCTGCCATATCTCAAAAACGTTCGATTCCACAAGATAGCATATGCATAAACGTAACAAATCACAGAATCACTTCGTGTGCTGGACAGTTTTCAAGTCGCTTAGCTCTGCTTTACCGTATATCCGATTGGTATACTTCCCCTAATGACTACAATCAACTATAGAGCTTGAACCTTAACTCATTTTTGTCCGTGCGACCTGAAGTCGTATGAAGCGCTGTTCACCGCGATAAGAGTGAACCATCTGTATCACCAGATGACCCTAAGACTCTGAATAAAGCAGCGAGTCTGACAATGTAACGATATTTGGCTTTATGCCGAATGGGAACAGAATCGTGAGAGGACGTTCTTCCTGATAACCACAAATCGGGTAAGTGCTAGGGTGTCAGTATGATGAACTTAAGTGAATCCATGTAAGGTGCGTTATATGAGAAACAGCGGAAGTGGTTAATACGCTGTGGCCAAAAGGCAACGAGAGTAGGAAAGAAATTGGACAGTATTCTTTCGTGATCAATTAACTCTCCGCACTATAGTGGGCATCTAACCTGACGTTGCGCGACATACGGAACAGGGTAAGCCTGTATTGCTCCCTTTGGGAAAGTGGTCTGTGAAGGCTGCCGATAGTAATGCAGGTAAAGGAGGCTAGAAAAAGCGAATGTCGCATTGTAATGATGCGGATACAGACTTCTATCTGGCGCGAAAGCGAGCTGACTTCTAGCTGGTCTCCCGTTGCAAGATGATTTGAAGAACTTTATTCAAGGAGAAACGCAAATGATGGCTTCAATCGAAGTTAGTGCATCTCCTGACTGCACTCAATGGCAATCCATTAACTGGAAAGTGGTTAAGCAACATGTATTAAAGCTTCAAATGCGCATTGCAAAAGCAACCCGAGAAGGTAAACACGGCAGGGCGAAAGCATTGCAGTGGATATTAACCCACTCTACATCAGCAAAATTGCTTGCTGTTAAAAGAGTTTCTCAAAATAAAGGCAGCAAAACACCTGGAATAGACGGGATCGTTTGGAACAGTGATGCTCGTTGTATAGGTGCGGTCAATCAACTGAGTAGAAAGGGCTACCATGCCCAACCGCTCAGGCGTATCTACATCCCCAAGAAAAACGGCAAACTCAGACCTTTAGGCATTCCTTGCATGATAGATAGAGCGCAGCAAGCGCTTCATCTTCTCGCCTTGGAGCCTATTTCGGAAACGGTGGCCGACCTCAATAGCTATGGCTTTCGACCTAAGCGAAGCGCAGCTGATGCAATTGCACAGTGCTTCAAATGTTTATGTATGAAGCGCTCTAGCCAATGGGTTCTTGAGGGTGACATCAAAGCTTGTTTCGATAAGATAGGTCATCAATGGCTCATCGACAACATTCAATTAGATAAGCGAATGCTGAAACAATGGCTTGGATGTGGTTATGTTGATAAAGGATTGTTCTACAAAACAGCAGAAGGAACGCCGCAAGGCGGGATAATCTCCCAACGCTGATGTTGCTCACGCTGGCTGGGTTAGAACAATTGGTTAAGTCTATTGCCTGTAAAACAGGGAATAGGGTCAACTTTATCGGATATGCAGACGATTTTGTTATCACAGGTTCTTCGAAGGAAGTGCTCGTTAATGAAATCAAGCCGCAACTAATTGGTTTTCTACAGGAAAGAGGCTTAACACTCTCTGATGAGAAAACGCACATTACTCATATCGATGATGGTTTTGACTTTCTGGGATTCAATCTTAGAAAGTACAAAGGCAAACTGCTCATTAAACCGAGCAAGAGCAACGTTCTATCATTTTTGAGTAATCTACGTGAATTTATTAGAAAACATCCAACAATCCCCGTTAACGATTTAATTAAAATATTGAATCCGAAACTGAGAGGATGGGCGAACTATTATCGCCACAGTGTTGCAAAGCAAGTTTTCGGTTATGTAGGGCATCAACTTTTCTGGCTGTTATGGCGTTGGGCCGTTAGGCGTCATCCAACTAAAAGTAAGGACTGGGTGAGGCGTAAATACTATATGAATCGCATAGGAGGATGGCAATTCCACGGCTGGCAGAAAATCGCCAACATGGACTGCCATTTTAATCTGGTTCAGATAGCTCAAACGCTGATAAAGAGACATGTGAAAATCAGGAGCGCAGCCATACCTTACGACCCCGAGTACGAAGCTTACTTAAGTAAGCGGAAACGGGCAAAGGAAGGTCGAAACTCTTGGTTCGATCCTGTCTTAGCTGCTATGTAGGGTGCTGGGTAACAGAACACGCCTTAGCGGAGGCTTGAGCCGTATGCAGTGAAAGTTGCACGTACGGTTCTTAGGAGGGCTGCACTTGGTAACATGTGCCGCCTATCCGACAAAAATGAGTTAGATCGCTTAGTTACAAACAAGGTTGAATCGAAGATAACTAAACGACAGGTGTAATCGCGGCTGTGACCATCGAAAACATCGATATTTTCGCACAGCGCCCAGGGATGGGTTTACAGCGTGTCACGGAAGTGATTGCACTTGGGGAGCAAAACTGGGCAAACATGCGTTCGGGCATTGCTAAACAATATACTTTAGAACAACAAGAACATGTTCAGATGTGACGGCGGGACTTGAACCTGAGTCCATAAAAAAATCCCTGCTGGCATTACTGCCTGCAGGGATTTTTTGTTAATCAGCCTCAAGCTGATTAATGGTCACATATAACGACTAGTTCAATCGTTATTAGCTTTGTTTTTTAACAAACTTCGATTTCAGCATCATTTGGCCATTGCCATCCACTTTACAATCGATGTCGTGGTCGCCGTCGACAAAATGGTTGATCACTGCTTTAGTGCCAACTTTAAGCACGAGTGATGAACCTTTTACTTTAAGGTCTTTGATTAAGGTGACTTTGTCGCCTTCTGCTAATAAGTTGCCGTTGGCATCTTTTAAAATGATAGCGTCTGGATCAACCACTTCTTCATTTGGGTTCCACTCATTGGCGCATTCTGGGCAAATTAATAATGTGCCGTCGGAATAAGCGTACGGAGACTCACATTTTGGGCATGGCGGGATTACATCACTCATATCTTTACTCTCTGTGTTCTTGGCAGTTGTCGAACACGTTAACAGCGCTAATACGCAGTTCGACAGGCTTTATCGATTGGCGTGAGATAGAAAAGTATCTACCCTGCCGAATATTGTAATGACATTATAATGCTATTATCACAAATTGACTACCCTAGGATAATAAACCAGCTGATCCACTCACCTACTAACGTAACGATTGGGATTACCACTAACGTCACCAATAGCCTAACAATAGGCGAATTAAAGCTTAGCTTTTTACCTGAGGATTGGGACGACTTTGATTGTCAGCAAAACTCACATCATGCTTTTCGAGGTATTCGCGAATAAGCTGACGGGTGACTTGTGATGGGGTGAGATCTTGCGCAGCACACAGTTGTTCAAATGCCTGCTTTTTTAGCGGGTCCATTAATACAGTAAAACGTGCAGTTTTATTTTCCACAGTGGGCTAGCCTTTCATTACGACATGATAATCTGATTATAATCCAGTGTGTGGCTAAAGACCATATTCTGGATTTTTTATTCGCCGTACGATTAGCTAGAGCCATTAGCTTGGGGCATTCACCCGAGTTAAGAAATAACTAGGCAGGGTAAACCTAATGATGCCTTAGCCCGAGTGTGTTTATCTGTTACACAATGCTCGCTAAACGGGGTAACAACGCCTCAAAACTCGGTCTAGTTGATACACTATGCTGCAAGCAATCTTGTACTAACTGGCGCAACATTGTCGCTTGTGGTGTGTTTGGGTTATCGATGAGGTTTAGCATGTCATCGACCAAATAACCAAACGCCCTCACCTCAATCGCTTGCATTAATTGCAAATGCTGTGGGGTGAACTGCTTTAAATTTGAGGCGGCGCCAAAGTCACCAAACAATACGTTATCTTGAGTATTTATCATGATGTTGTGGGCATAGATATCGCCATGGCTAATCCCATTTTGATGTAAATGAGCCAAAATATCAGCCATTTGGCTGGCAATATAAGTTATGCGAGCCCAAGTAAATACGGTTTGCGCTTCAAAGGTGTCGCGGCTACAGGTTTGCAACGACGGCGGTAAACCTAAATTGCCATAGCTTGGCGGGATAAGTTGCATCACTAAACCCAGTTGCTCTGGTTGATTAATTTGTGCCACGACATTGATTAAATTTGGGTGTTCGCCGGCGGTTAAGCAGCAATCAAGCTCATCTGCTGGGTAACCATCGCTGGTCACCATGCCTTTAAACAACTTAATCGCAACATCAGTCTGGCAGCTAAAGCTTGCCTCATCTGATTGTTCAGCATGGTGAGTGGCTTGGTAAATCAGTCCAGATGCGCCCTGCCCGAGTAACTGACCTAAAGTAAACTGGCTTAATGGCACTACAGGTACGCGAGTATTATCGCAATGTTCAACATGACTGAACGCGTTACCTGCAAAGGCTAACCAGGCTAAGTTAGGTAACTCAAATAACCAATGTGGTAAAGCGGTAAGCTGGTTAGCCGATAATCGGATCAGGGCTAATTGATGGCAGTTTGCCATGCTATTAGGTAATGCTGTTAATCGGTTACCCGCAAGCGCAAGCTTTTCGAGCCGATGACATTGACCTAAACTGTCTGGCAATTGCTCAATTTGGTTATCGGTTAAAATTAACCAACGGGTTTGTTTCGGAATGGATGCTTCTGGTACGGTGCGAATTTGATTGGCTTTAAAACCTATCATTTCGAGCTTTGGACACTGACCTAATACAGCTGGAAGATGTTCAAATAGGTTATTCGACACAAACAAGATTTTAAGTTGATGTAAATCAGCAAAATTATCCGGCAACGACGACAACTGGTTATTGCTAAGATCGAGTACTTCTAGGGTATCGGCTAATTCAAACAGTTTTGTAGGAAATTGCGTAAGTTGTTCAGCGATACTGACCCGTTGATAACCCAGTAACAAACCATCATTTAATTGTTGCAGTGTCTGCATCATGTTTCTCTTTGCCGAAAATTGTCGCCATAGTAATAGACTGCGCCCACGGAGACAAATTTCTGCTAAATTTTTACCAAAAAAAACCACAGCAGTAGCTGTGGTCAAAACGGAGGCTAAAAAACACAAATTGGGGTTGATAATTTTAGCGCCATTTCTAGTACATCAAGTACTGCTTAGAAATGGATTCCTACACACTAGGTTACTAACCTCCATTGACGTTAGTAACCTAAAACAACAAATAACGTTAAATCAGTTCCGCTAACATGCTGTCAGCGTATGTCACTAATTCGCCGCCATCACGCACTTTTGCCACGTAATCTGGATTGGCAATAAATGGACGGCCAATTGCCAACAAATCAAATTTGTTGTCGGCTATGGCTGCACTGCCCGTTTCAGCGGTATAGCTACCGACACCCACTAAGGTGCCAGTATAAACACTGCGCAAATAGGTCGATATATTGCCGCCTAAGTAATCAAACTGCATTGAGTCGTCAAAAATACCACCATGTAAAAACGCTAAATGGCGTTTAGCCAACTCAGGTAATAAATAATCAAACACATCACGGTCGCGTGGATCGGCGGCCATATTAAAATAGGCACCAGGAGAAACTCGAATAGCAGTGCGATCTGCGCCAATTGTGGCAACCACTGCATCGACAACTTCTAAAGCAAAGCGTGACATGTTTGCCGGAGTTTGGCCGTATTCGTCTTCACGGCGATTGTTGTCATGATGCAAAAATTGGTCAATTAAATAGCCATTCGCTGCATGAATTTCAACGCCGTCAAAGCCAGCATCAATCGCATTTGCCGCGGCTTGAGCATAATCAACCACTAACTGCTTAATATCATCTAAGGTGGCCGCTTTTGGTGTTTGATAAACAAGTTCGCGCATTCTAGGCACTGTGCCTTCAACCGCTTGTGCAGAAGAAGAAAGTACATCACCACCATCGAAAAAATGTGGGTGTGCTACACGGCCAGTGTGCCAAAGTTGAGCAAAGATTTTACCGCCACTTTTATGCACGGCATCGGTCACTTCACGCCAACCGTCAATTTGAGCTGGAGTAAATAAGCCAGGGGTGTTTGGGTAGCCTTGAGCATCGGGGCGGATAATTGTCGCTTCACTGATAATTAAACCAGCTTCAGCTCGACGAGCATAGTAATCAACCATCTTCAGTGTTGGCACAAGGTCATCATCCGCCATACAACGCGTTAATGGTGCCATTAAAATCTTGTTTGATAATGTTAAGGTGTCATTGAGTTTGTAAGGGGTAAATAAACTGGCCGTCATGTAGTTAACTCCATTCTTGAATATGCGTTCAAGATTAATCGTATTTGAATAGACATTCAAGTATTTTTTGAATAGTCGGTAAAATTTAGTTAGACTCAAGTGTGATGAGTTATCACGCTTTGTTGTTGACCAGAAGTGACCAGATATGAGACACGCTGAATTTAATAGAGAAACTGTTTTACGTGCTGCTATGAGCACCTTTTTAGTGAATGGATTCGCTAAAACCAGTATGCAAGATCTCACCAAAGCAACGGGACTACATCCGGGATCAATTTACTGTGCCTTTGATAATAAAAAAGGCTTATTTATTGCTGCAATTGAGCAATATCAACAAGATCGCAGTAAGCAATTTGAGCAGCTATTTGCCAATGATGATTCAGCGGTAGACAACTTAGGTGCATATTTAGCCCTAATCGTACAAGAATGTTTAAGCTGCGATGCGACCCAGTCATGCTTACTGACCAAATCACTCAGTGAAATGGGCGAGCAAGATGAGCAAATTAGACTTATGGCCTGTGAATTTTTGCAGTTGTGGCAGCAGTCGTTAGCGCAAGTATTTGATACAGCAAAAAAACAGAAGTTAATCGCACAAGACAGTGACAGCCAATTTTTAGCGCAATATTTGGTGATGGGAATATACGGTTTAAGAACGGTGGCTCATACAGAACCTAATATGCAAGTATTACAGCCTTTGGCAGATAAGCTATTAAATGATTTATTACGCTGTGAATCAAATGATTAATCCCCATATTGCTAAATAGCAAACCTCATAGCAATAACCTAAAAAAGACACATTATAGTGTCTTTTTTAGTTTTAGAATCAATAAGTGCTTAGCTCAATACACGCTGTGAATAAACACGCTCACCTAACGAGTTAAGTATTTTGCACTCACCCTCTAACACCGCAATAATTGACTTACCTCGACGAAATGATTCTGGGATCATTACGCGTCCTGTTTTACTAACATGTAAACCGGTCATGACAGCATTATGCATTTCTAAACCAACAGGCGCTTCATAATACAAAATAGTCACAGTGGCAGTTGATGTTTGACCTTCAGCAGATTCAGATTTCATATTCGCATTCTCATTTACAGCATACTGGTTCAGGGTAGAAATGATATTGATAACCTAGCTCATCAACTCATCTATTTATCAAAAGGTAAACACTTAATCTATTGATTTTAGACAACAAAAACACCTTTCAACTTATTATTGTATTTTATCATTAAATGATAATTATGTTTAAATTGTATTATTGATTCAAAGTAATTGATACATAAAATTAACAGGCTTGAGATGTTAGTATAAAAATTATTCACTAATGAGACGAGGTGCGAATACTGGATTTAATAATATTTATCGTATTATCAAGCCTATTTACGTGAAATTTAGATCCTGCACCTAAACAGCACAACTTATTCCTGTTAGAATCGATGACAATTTTTAGCCTTAAACATTTAAAAAACGAGATTAAGATGGGCAGAGCATATCAAAATAAAAAAGAGTCCATGGCGAAAACCGCCGGCCAAAAGACACGAATTTACTCACGCTATGGTAAAGAGATTTACATTTGCGCTAAAGGTGGCGTTGACCCAGATGGTAACCTAGCTCTTCGTAGCTTGATTGCCCGCGCAAAGAAAGATCAAGTTCCGGCACACGTTATTGAACGTGCTATTGAAAAAGCTCGTGGTGGTGGTGGTGAAGATTACGATACCGCCCGCTATGAAGGTTTTGGACCTGGCGGTTGTATGGTGATTGTTGATTGCTTAACAGACAACGGTAACCGTACTTTTACTCAGGTTCGCCAAGCATTTGTTAAAAATGATGCCAAGTTAGGTAGCCCTGGTACTGTTGGCCATATGTTCGAACATCAAGCAGTATTTGTATTTGATGGTGATGACGATGAAGCTATTTTAGAACTGCTTATGATGGCTGACGTCGACGTTGCCGATGTAGAGCTTGAAGATGGCATCATCAGCGTATTTGCGCCAGTGTCAGAGTTTAACAATGCCCGCACAGTGTTAACTGAAGCCTTTCCAGAGATTGATTTTAAGGTAGAAAATTTAGCATTTGTGCCACAAACCATGACAGAACTTACTGGCGAAGACATTGAAAGTTTTGAAAAATTCTTAGCCGCTCTTGATGATTGTGACGACGTACAGAACGTTTATCACAACGCTGAGATTAACGAAGAATAAAACTCGCTGAAACGAGAAACGCTACAAGTCTAGGAACTAGATGACTTAGCCGCGAGCCAAACGTCATCTTCCCTAGCATTAGTGTTTTGAAGCATTAGTATTTTGAGCAGACCAAACTAAAAAACGCAGCTTAGGCTGCGTTTTTTAATGTCGTTTAATCAACGAATGTACTTAACGTAAGTCCATTTCTTGAACTTTTTCGTAAGCAATTTCTGGTGCAGTTACATCTGGTTTTTCATGTAAATCTGCTTTCAATTGACCTTTACGATGCTTTAGTGCCGCATCGAGTTTTTTAGCAGCGCTTGTTATAGCGGGATACATGACTAAATCAGTACCTTTAGCAGCAATGCGAGTTCCTTCATAGTTAGTTCTAATTTCAACATCATATTCACCATGCTCTTTAGCAATGATGATATCTAGCGAGATAAGCGTGGGGAAATGGCTAGCTATTTTAGCGAATTTTTCATCTACGTGTTGTTTGACAGTGTCTGTAACATCAACATGGTGACCAGAAAGATTTATTTTCATAGATTGTCCTTAAAAGAATTTACTTGCCAAATTTATCGCGTGTCACAACTGCATGCTGACATAAATAATGGTGTTGCACAAATGCAGACTGACATATTTAGACATAGGGCATGTGCTTTGCGTCACAAGTACTCAAGTCTATAATGTGTTTTATATCTCCTTGCGTACTTTATCACTGTGCCATTAATAAACGTGCATGGGGTATATCAAATTGACCTAACCCCTACATTGATTAAACATCAGATTACTGATTAAGTATAGACACAATAATGTCACAAAGGTTGCAACTTTTGGCTTGTTCTCACAAGTGATTACAAACCAAACAAATAACCACTAAAAGCAGTTACTTTGTAAGCAACTATACATTTTTTATCTGTTTATACTTTAGTAAATGAAGTCGAATTAATTTTTTATAAAGGATCCCTATGGCAACGAATCAACTGCAAATCGATATTATTTCTGACGTAATGTGCCCTTGGTGCATTGTTGGTTATCGCCGACTTGAACGAGCATTGAGTCAATTTGACGATTTAGAGGTTAAATTGCAGTGGCATCCGTTTGAGCTAAACCCCGCAATGGGGCCTGAAGGGCAACACTTAGGTGAACATATTGCCGAGAAATACGGCTCAACACCGGAACAAAGTACACAAAATCGACAACGATTAACCCAAATGGGTGCCGATTTAGGCTTTGAGTTTAACTTTTCTGACGCATCGCGAATTTACAACACGCTACAGGCCCACCAGCTACTTTATTGGGCGGCGGAGTCTGGCAAGCAAACTGAATTGAAACTGGCGTTGTTCAGCAGCTACTTTACTGATCAGAAAAACCCAGATGACATTGAAGTTCTCATTGAAGCAGCCACAAAGGTAGGCTTAGATGCTGATGAGGCACGAGCAGTGCTCACAGAAAAACGCTTTGAAACAGCGGTAAAAGAGGAAGAGCAACTGTGGATCAGTCGCGGGATCCAAGCCGTCCCCGCCATTGTGTTTAATCAACAATATTTAATCTCTGGCGCACAAGATCCCGACACTATTGCTGAATTAATTAGTAAACTGACGACAGAAGACGCTTAAACCGTTTTAATTAAACAAATAAAACCCAGCTTGCGCTGGGTTTTGTGTTTACTGGATAATCACTAAACCTAGTTCAACTTTGTCACTAATAAAGTAGGTGACTCAGAGCTTGGACCTGTTACCGTAAAGCGATAGGTACCGGCGCTTGTTGCATTAAAATGCATGTTTGCGCCTTTTTTCGCTAAGGTTTTCAACAAACCTTCACTCACAGCGTCATCGCCTGCTATGGCACCAAAATCAATTGTCGACCAATCTGCTGTCGCGATTTTAAATTCATTATCACCGGCGGCTAACACAATATCGACTTGGTAAATAGATGATCCCTGATAGGCCAATGCATCTACTTCGCCCCAGCCATTCATGCCACCACGAATGTAAACGGTATTACCGACAAACATGTCTGTTTTGTCGATGGTCAAAATAGGGGCATTACGATTACTCATATCAAAGGTAAAACTGTACATCGCATCTGCTTCAATATTGATGCTTAAATTGCCACCTTTTACAGCCAGTGCTTTGCCAATACTCAGCTGCACTGTGCCATCTGCATCTAAGCTACCATAATCGACGCTATCCCAGTCGCTAGAGGCCATTTTAAAGCCTTTGGTTCCAGCGGTAACCATGACTTCAGCACGATATATACTGCCACCTAAATAGACCATTTCATTATCGGTAGACCAGCCATTCATGTCACCGCGTAAATATACTGGAGTGTCAGCAAAAGGCTCTTGGTTATATACCGATAACACAGGGTTCTGCTTGTCTGCCGCATTTAATGAGAACACGTAGGTTGCGTCACGTGATGCTGTAAAGGTCATGTTAGCTCCTTTGGCAGCAAGCAATTCAGCCACGTTTTCATCAACAACGGCCACATCACTAGAAATTGCACCAAAATCAACGGTGTTCCAATCTGCTGATGCCAGTTTAAAATTATAACTATTTGCAGTTAAGGTAATCGCAATACGGTATTCGCCATTACCGATATAAGTGAGCTTATCAACCTCACCCCAGCCATTCATATCGCCACGCACAAATACATCTGTACTGCCAAAAGGGACAACATCTGGTGCGCCTGCTGTAGCATTGGCTGTTAAGCCCTCGCCTTGCATTTCGCCTTGTACTTTAACAAACACAGCAGTGGTGTAAGCGGGTACGGTAAATGTGCCTTCACCATCTCCTTGAGTAAAGCTAGCGTTTTGCACCTCGTTGTCTATCGACACTTGCTGCTTTGCATGCAAGCTAAAACCGCTAGCGGTGGCAATGGTCTGAGTTTGCTCTTGGGCACTACCATTAACCATCACCACAATGGCATCAACGCTTGGATCGATATCGGTTAAGCCTGCGCCGTCGTCAATGCTCATCACAATCACGCCCTGCTTTTGGTTTTTACCGATATTATGAAAGCCCACTCGGTCGATAATGTCTTGCGCTGTGGTTAAACGGAACAATTTACTTTGGTGACGGATGGCCAAGAACTCATTGAATACCGATGATGCAAAATCGATTTCAGACATAGATGCAGCAGCATTGGGGTTAGCCGAAATCCCACTAATCACACTCCACTTAGTCTCGTTATCTTGTGCTAACGGTAAACCAACATTCCAATTATTGCTGTTTTTGGTAAAGTCGACCCAGTTAAACCAATCGCCGGCATCATAGGTGTTACGGTCCATCGATTTAGAGCGCAACATGTCGCCACCCATTTGTAAAAAGGGGATACCTTGGCTCATTAATGGAATGGTTGCGGCAATGTTTTGTACCCGAACGCGGTGTTCAAGTGATAAACCAACATCATGTTTGTATTGTAAAATATCCCATAATGTTTCGTTGTCGTGCTTGGACACATAGTTAATGCTGTCGGCAGGGTCTAACGCGTAAGCTGTTGGCTGGCTGTTCCAGCTAAAGCTACTGCCTTTAGCTGAGTTACCGTTAAAGTCTTTTAACACGTAGTTTTGTAAGTTACCTGCCATGGATAAACGTAAGGTGTCTTGATCACGTAAGTAATCATCTTTTTTGTCTGTAGCAAATAATGCCCCACCGCGCACAGCTTCACGGATACGATCGTTAAACGTTCCTACTTCAGAACCCGCCATATTCGCTTGTACAGCTTGCTCAAATAAGCGATTGTCGGCAACCTCACCAAAGTTCCAACCTTCGCCATAGAAATAGTTATCAGGATCAACCGCTTGCACAGCATCACGCGCGGCTAAAATACTGCTTTTAGGCATGTGCCCCATCACATCAAAACGGAAGCCGTCGTAACCGTACTCTTTAGCTAAAATCACCAGAGAGTCGGTGACAAACTTATCCATCATACGATGCTCGGTAGCAGTATTATCGCAACAGGTAGAGGTTTCTATTTTACCGCTGATTTCGTTATATCTGTGGTAGTAACCCGGTACAAGCTTATCAAATACTGAGTTATCCCATAGGCCCGATGCGCTAGTATGGTTATAGACCACATCGAGTACCACACGTAAGCCAAGTTCATGCAGCGCTTGGTTCATGGCGCGCAGTTCTTTAACGCGTGCAATACCCTCTGGGCTTGAGGCATAACTGCCTTCTGGTGCAATAAAGTGATGCGGATCGTAACCCCAGTTAAAACCGTCATAACTGCGTAGCGCGCCGACTAAATCTTGTGCGTCTGCAGAACCAGGTAAGAAGTCAGCTAAAATAGATGCGATTGTCGCGGCTTTATCTTGAGTTTTACAGGCGTTAGCTGCATCGCTAATTTGAGAGCACAATTTGCCGAGTGTATCGGTGATCTCAATGCGTTTTGTGGCATCTTCATCGATAGTGGCAATATCCGTTGTTGGTAGCACATGAAAATGTGTTACCCCTGTTTCAGCCAATTTACGTAAATGCTCAACTGGCGCACTCCCCGTCTCGGTAAATGCTAGGTACTTACCACGGTTAGCTGCAGAAGTGCTTTCATCCCGAGCACTGAAGTCACGCACATGACCTTCGTATATCACGATATCTTCAGGATTTTCAACAGTCATTACCGTATGACCGTCCCACCCAGCGGGCTTGAGATCAGCATCGCTTAAATGAATAAACTGACTATAACGGCCATTAGTAGACACATTTAATGAGTAAGGATCGGTGCTTTCTAGGGTTTCTATTTTCTTCGAAATGGGGTGATATACCTTCAGCTCATAGCGATAGTATTGGCGGTCTAAGCTCATGTCACCGCTAAAGGACCAAATACCGCTTGCTGCATTTAAGGTCATTGCGTGGGTTTTAGTGAGTTTTTTAGCGCTGTCAAAAATCTTTACATTAACGGATATTGCCGTTGGTGCCCATACGTTGGCGCTGATATTGCTGCCGTCATAAATCACACCTAAATTAGCCTCGTCGGCGTCATTATCACCTTTGGTATACAAGTCATCGAGCACTTTAGCGACCTGCACATTTGTTGCTGCTATGGGTTTGTTATCACTATCGTAAGCCACCAGCACCAGCTGCTCTTTGGCCATGGCTTTCGCTTCATCGGCAGTAAAGCTAGCTTGGTAGGCTGGCCAACTTGCTAAATGTGGCACTAATAATTTTTGTGCATCACTGAGTTCAGTTTCGATTAACTCTAGCTGCGCCCCATTGATATTACCGTCGTTATCGACCTCAATACCCGCGGCGGCTGAGTGATGTAAGACAAACTTCGCCACGCCGTCGGCAGGCTCATTCCATACAAAAGTGTTTTGATCTAACCAATGCGCACTGGCACCGTCAATAGAAAACCCAACGTCTAAAATAGGATAATCATACACATCTCCTTCACCATGAATAGTGAAGTTAGCCCGATTAAACTGTGCTTCTGGCGCACTATCATCTTCATAGGCTTTAAGGTTCATGGTTAAGTCAGTGTCACCCAGCGCTTTACCCGAACCTTCGGTCCCAACATGGATAATAAAGTTGCCGCAGTCGCTATAGCCATCTTTTAGGTTAATTAGCCAATAAGCACCATAGTTGGGATCGATACCATCGAACGAGTGACCATTGGCCCAGTCGCTTGAGTCATATGGAGGCGCATAGGCATCGCAGGTGTCGTTGTTCCAAGTGTGGAGTTTATAACCGGGATAATTTGGATTACTGCTACTGTTGTCTTTATCTTTAATACGGTTGTAATACAACACAGCCTGATTTGGCCCAGCCAACACAACAGGCATAGGTAGTTCAGAATTGTAGCCAACGATACAACTCTCATTTTTAGCATCTGGAAATTTAGGTGCTGGGCAGCTTAGTGGCGGCGGCGCCACACATTCAGTCCCCGCGGCATTAGGCACATTGGGTACATTACAAGTTAATAATACTTCCCCTGGTGTTGACGAATCACCACCACAACCCATCAGTGTGGCCATACTTAGCGCAAATACACTGATCGTCGACATTATTGATTTAATCATCATGACTGACTTCTCCCTATCGCATGTTGCCCATTGGCAATCGGATAATTTTTATTTGTTTTTATAAGTAACCTGAACTCGAGATAATAAACGCCTTTCAAACAGCCCTTTGTCTTGCTAACTGCGTTGAATTAATTTGCCATAGGCTCGCTATTGACGCGTTAATTCGCCTTGTAAGTTAAACAAATGACAAGTTTGACAGTGAAATCTAGTTAAGGTTTTGATTATTATCGTTATAAATACACACTTCATCCCGAGTTCAGATTAAGCAATAAACCCGCTTGTTGGTTACATGGCATAAGTGAACCCCAAATAAAATTCGCGGCCAAAGTACTGTAAAGTGCCGGTTTTATTTTGGTTACCAAAATAACTTTTAGTCGGTTCATCGGTGAGGTTATTGACTTGAAACAGCAGGCCTAAGCCGTCATTCACTTGGTACGATGCTTGATAGTCGATGACGGTTTCTGCGTCAAAGTTCACCACTTGCTCATTAATGGCCACTTGCTCAGACACAAATTCGTCGCGAAAACGCGCACTGACACGAGTTTCAAACCCTTCATAGGAATAAAACAAGGTTGCACTGACCACGTTATTAGACAAGCCCGGTAGGTCTTGAGTTGTGGTGTCACCACCAAGACTGGTAATAGACTGCACTTCTGATTCGGTATACGAATAGCTGGCATTAAAGCCTAAGCCAGACCATGCATCAGGAAGTGAGGCAAACACTTGGGTGTAAGCCAGTTCTAAGCCGCGAATATAACCGCCTTTGGCATTATTAACGGCGGTGGTATAGGTACCGTTAGTGGTGGCAATTTGTTCACCACTGATCTCATCGACAATGTAATCTGGCACGTTAAAACCATTCGCTTGAAAATCGAAGTTTTCAATGGCAATCGTGTCGATAAATGAGTCTATATTTTTGTAGAATACCGCCGCAACAAAGGCGCCTTCATCAAAATAATACTCGTAAGACAGGTCATATTGATCGGCATAAAATGGCATTAAAAATGGGTTATTAGTGCTCGAACCATTAATCTTGCCATCGTCTGATACCGACGCACTGATATCGCCCGCTAAGCGGTTAATTGGCGGGCGTGACATGACTTTGGCAGCCGCGACGCGGATTTGAGAGTCATCGGTGATTTTAAAATTTAAGTTAATCGATGGTAGGTAGTCGGTGTAGCTGATACCTTGAACCGTCGACACATAATTTTGGTTGATAATGCCAATACTGTCAGTAATATTTTGCGCACCGAGATTAATATCGCCATCAACGTTTTGTAGCATAGTGGCAGATTGATCGGTATCAACCATGCGCACACCAATATTACCGGTCACTGGCATGCCGCCAATTTCAGTATTGATATTGGCCATCACATAGGCAGATATCACTTTTTCATACACTTCACCACTTTGCAAAACAGTCCAAGAGTAGTTAGTGGTATAGCCTTGAGGATCAACAACCCCGTCAGCATTACCCCAAGTTTGTACCGGTTGTGGAATACCATCAGGGAACCAAGCATTTAATGCTGCGTCCAAATCAATCGCTAAGTAAGAAGGAAAGTAGCTAAAATCACCTTGCCAATCGACAACTGTGGTCATGTCTTCGGTCAGTTTAAGCGGTGGCTCAGACTTTGAAAAAGCACCGTCGTTACCGTATTCAAATACCGAACGATTATTAGAGTAAGTACGATCTGAATAACGGGCACCAAATTCTACACTGGATATAATGTCGGTTTCTAAATCGTATTTAAAATCGACTCGGTAGGCTTTCATTTCATCCTCATTCACAAAAGGATAAATACCGTATTTGCTGACCATCACTCGGTCTACATCAGAAAAAGCCTCCGCTTGATTAAAACCGATATCGGGTAAATCTAGACCATTGAGCAAGTAACTAATTGACACATTCTCATCGAATATCGGTGTGTCGGCATTGGCATCGACGGCCACATTTGACCACAATAACCCATTACGGAAGTCACTTTTGGCTGACGACAACGACACATCAAGATTGACATTTAGCTTATCGGTAACTTGCCAATCCGCATTGACACCAAAACTGTTTACTTCATCAAAATCTTGGTTGTCATCGTTAACAATTTCAACTCGAGTGTAGCTTTTGGAGGTGCGATTAAACGTACCACCAATCACGCTGTTGCCATCATATACAGGGTTGGCGACACTGGCATTGCGACCACCCAATTTTGCTCGAAATCCTCGTGCAAATGATTCGCTGTCAAAACGAGACATAAATGCATCGGCTTTAACCACAAAGTTATCAACGGGTGCCCACTCAATTGCGCCCATGTAACCATTGCGAGTTTCAACGCCACCTAAATGCTGCATTTCAAACCCTTCGCTGATGTATTCAAAGTCTGGGTTATCAACCGGGCCGTTAGTGTCGTTTGCCAGACCATCTAGCTCTTTTGAGTCGTTGTACGCTAGGCCAATAAATTGGGTGGCAACACTGGGCTGTTCTAGGCGGGCATAACCGACTGCAATACCTAAGGTATCTTCTAAAAACTTACCTTGGTAAGAAAAGCTTAAACGGCTGCCATATTCTTCTGCGCCAAACACTTCACTGGCACGATCGTTATGCATACCCCGGGCATTAATAACAAAGCTATAATCTTTATCGATACTCAGTGGGCTGACGGTTTGTAACTCAACCGTACCTGCAACGCCGCCTTCTATAAGCGATGCTTTAGGCGATTTATAAACCGCTGCTGAGCTAATCAACTCAGAGGGATATTGATCAAACTCAATACTGCGCGAACCGCTGGTTGATACCTGCTCGCGGCCATTTAAGGTCGAAAATACAAACCCACCAGACATGCCGCGAATGTTAATTTCTGCCGCCTGCCCACCAGTACGTACTGCAGAAATCCCCGGTAAGCGTGTTAATGCATCTGCCATTGATACATCAGGCAATGCCCCCAAATCATCTGCCGACAACTGCTCTGACACTGTGTCACTAAACCGTTTTGAGTTAAGTGAATCAATGAGGCTGCGGCTGTAACCTTTGACCGCAATACGTTCAATCGGCTCGTCACTTGCTGCAAGACTGACTACAGCACTGGTGGCGACAAGCTCACTTGCATTAGCGTCATCGGCCGTCGTAGCAGGCTTATTGACTTCAATACTTTGTTTTGCGGCACTTGGCTGTTCAAGCGGATTAACATCATCATTAGCCATTGCAATATGAGGCATGAACATCACGCTCACACCTGCTGCCACTAGGGCTAATGACAATAAACTGGGTTTGCTTTTGAGCATTGGTTTTTCCCTCACCATATCGACTTATTAGTGACCCAATACTCAGTTATCTCGCGCAGACAAATCTAAATATTGGACATTTATTATTCCGATATACTAGGCATTAGCTTGAATAACACACAACACAATGCATACGTATTCATTACAAATTGATAACATGACCTTGTTTTAAAACACATAACAAAATAGTCATGTTAATCATGTAAGCAACTGATTTTAAAGTTATCTGATTCACTTTGATGCATAGCGGTTTCGCAACATTGATTACCACGATTTAGTTACATTAGGTGGGTGTTTCAATTTGACTATTCAGATCAAATTAATGGACATTGGGGTACGCTTGGTGTTGAATCAATACAGATGTGTTACCGTTTGGTAAGTACCCGCTGTTCAGCGGTAATACACGCTATATTAAGTTGTTATAAATACCACTTTAATGGGGTTTGGGGAGTACAAAATGGGCTTTAAATTAACGGTAAATTGGCAGTCTTCACCTAGTGAAGAAGGTGAATTTAATCGCGATCATGAGGTTAAGTTTGGCACAGGGCAAAGCATTCAAGCGTCATCTGCGCCAGAATACAAAGGCAATGCGGATAAAGTGAATCCAGAAGAAAGTTTGCTCGCGGCTTTGTCTTCATGCCATATGTTGACCTTTTTAGCTATTGCCCATTTAAAGCGGCTGCCTGTGGCCAGTTATGTTGATAATGCCACTGCTGATTTAGGTAAAAATGAAGCGGGCAAAGTGGCCGTGGTTAAAATGACATTAGCGCCAAAAGTGACATTTGCACAAGGGGTTGACGTTGACGAAGAAACGTTAGCTAAAATACATGAAAAAGCCCATGCAAATTGCTTTATTGCTAACTCATTAGCATGCGAAGTTGAAATAAAACACTAAGTATTTGTTGTGATAAATCAATAATAATAACCCTCTCAGCATTATGCGTGAGAGGGTTATTTTTTACTGTTTTACTTAAACCAATGTGAGGTTACTTGGTTTTAATGTCTGCCGCAGAACCTGTTTTAGGTATAGGTAATCCGCTCAATGGCTTTATAGGTTGCTGTACTAGTTCATCTTTTAAATAACTGATCGCAGCTTCAAGTTGTGCATCTTTACCGCTAAAAGTGGCATAAGGTAAATTATCCACTTCAATGTCGGGTTCCACCCCATGACCTTCAACAATCCAACGACCATCGATGGCATATTGTGGGTATTCTGCTACCCGCGCCATGCCTTTGTCGGTCACCGAATTTCGACCCGATAACCACACTCCAGCGCCTGCAGTTTGTTTACCAATAATAGGCGCAATGTTTAGCGCTCTAATTCCCGCAGAAAAAGTCTCACCATCTGAATAGGTCATTTGATCAGCTAATACGACTAAGTGGCCTCTGAAAGTTTGCTGCATGTTTGCATTCGTGCTGCCATGGGTTGGCTGCCAAAATGCCCACGCACGACGTAACAGTTTTTCGATAATCCAGCTGTCGATATTACCACCACGATTGCGGCGAACATCAATGATTAACCCCTCTTTGTCGTAGTTGGTATAAAACTCGCGAGCAAAGCTTTCAACATCACCGCTGCCCATGGCATACAAGTGCAAATAACCAATGTTACCTTTAGAAGCTTTGGCTACTTTGTCACCGTTATGCTCAACCCAATCAAGGTAACGTAGCTTGGCATCGGTACCAATATCATGGGGCGTTACTATGGTATTGATGGCCGTTTTTCCACGTACTAAACCCAGCAACACTTGCTTATTACCTTGATTACGCAGTAATTGCGTTACATCAGCAATGTTAGTGACTTTCTTGCCATTGAGGCTGGCAATCACATCACCTTCTTGAGCGTCCACTTCAATTCGTGCTAGGGGTGATGCCGACAATGGCAACTCAGGGTCGGTTTGATAAATATGGCTTATCACGACACCTTTGTCGGTTTGTGTCAGCCTAGCCCCTAATGCAGCAGCTTTGGCGGCATCGGCGTCTTGAGCAATATCACCACCACGCACCTGTGAATGTAATGAGTTAAGTTCACCCATCATTTGCATGAAAATGTCATTCAGCTCATTACGATCGGTCAGCCTATCAACCAAAGGCTGATACTTGGCTTTGGCTGCTTGCCAATCCACACCACGCATTTTCGGGTCAAAAAATGAATCACGATGCATTAACCATGCATCTTCAAAAATTTGCTGCCATTCTTGTGGTGGCGAAATGCTTAACTGCCATTGGTCAGTACTGACTTTGGCGCGTGATACATCGCTGGGCAGTTTGTCTCCGGCATCAACAATCAAAAGGTTTTTAGGGTCAGACTGTTTGCGCAGCATAATTTTACTGCCATCTTTTGATAACGAATATTGGCCGACATCTTCGCTAAAGGTATCAACCTTAATATTGAGCGGATCAAACTTAATCAGTTTTAACTCACTTTTATCTTGGCTGCCATCCAATAAATACAGCTTATCTTTAGTTGCGACTAAACTATTGTAGTTACCAGAATCTACTGGCACTTGCCATAAGCGTTGGTTTAATCCGTCCCACTCTACTTTGACTTTTGCTGGGGTGTTCTGATCTTTACTGTCGACTTTTTTAGCGTCTTTGTTAACAGTAAGCTCGGTTGGTTTGGCAAACGGAAACGACGCTTTAGCATCTAATGCTAAGGCAAACACTTGCGTGCGTTTGTCAAATATCGGCCCCATGTTACGGTCACCCCAAGGCGAGTCTGGGGTGGCTTTAAATTCGCGATTAGACAAGAAATACAACCATTTACCGTCGTGACTAAAACTGGGTGAAAACGACTCGTATTTGTCTGAGGTCAAGGTTTGTGCTTTTGATTCGTTAATGGAATACAACACAATTTGCGGACGCTGTTTGCCAATTTCGGCCTTGGTTAGGGCAATAAACTGACTGTCGCCAGACCAGGTAATATCTTGATAAGGGCCTAACCCCTCGCCGTTTTGAATAATTTTTTGGTTATTGTTGCGGCTTAAATCGTATAACCACACATTGCCCATGTAATCATCATGCACTAAATAACGGCCATTTGGCGATAACGACAAGCTGGTGCGTAAGGTGCTGCCATCTTTGGTGAGCTGTTTCGCGCCAGCTGAACCGTCGGCTGGATATTGCCAAATTTCTTGCTCACCAGATGCATCGCTAATGCCATAAACCCATTTGCCATCATCGCTTAATAGTGCATCGCGTACTCGGCTATCGGCAGGAGAGTCTATTTGCACTAAACGGCGACCATCGTTACTGGCAATTGCCACATGGCTGCGGGCGGTAATGACCACGTTATCGCCTTGATGCGAAAACACTGTCGAGGTGGCATAATCCATTGGGTCGTTAACCCACTGCTCGCGGCGATGAGTAAAGTCGCTAGTAAGCTCGATGTCTAATGTTGACTCAGTAAAATTCGCTAAGTTGAGTAACTTAATGTCGGCGCCCTGCTGAAATACAATACGACCATTATTAAGTTGGGCATCACGCACTTGCCAGTCGGTATATTTGGTGTGCTGTATAAAATCTTTGCCATCGACTGTCATTGACCAAATATTGTCATTACCGGACTGATCACTAACAAAATAAACTCGACCATTAGATAACATCGGCTGTTTAACTGAGCCGTCATGGATTGCAGTTAACCGCTGGGCTTCTTGTTTACTGCCTAGCTTATAACGCCAAATCTCACCTTTAGCGCCGCCGCGATATACTTTGACATTATCGCCACTGACTTGCAGACCAAATTGGGTAAAGTACACATACTCGCCTTTATCATCTATGGTGCCTTCAACGGCGTCAGCTAACGGTAAATCAGTGATGGTTAAGGTTTGTGGGTCAACGGTTTTAAGCACCCAAAAGTTAGCTGGGCCAAAGGCGTTGTCAGTGGAATACAATACTTCGCCAGATGCGGTCCAGCCTTGTAATCGCACTCGGCTGTTTTCAAAGCTGACGCGTTTAGCTACGCCGCCTTCAATAGGCATCACATACACTTCGGTTGCGCCTTCATAATTGGCCGTATACGCCACCCATTTACCATCTTTAGAAATTGTTGCGTCCAACTCTTCTGCCGCCAAACTGGTTAAGCGACTGGCTTTAGTTTGGTTCTGGTTTTGACTGAGTTCAGTAGTCCAAAGATCGCCTTCGGCAGTAAACACTAAGGTTTGATCGTGTAATGCAGGAGCGCGGTAATAACCTTGATTAGAGGCATTGGCGAATATCATTGATGAACACGCTAAAGTACCTAAAGCCAGCATACAATGCGCAACAGAGCGGCGAAGTTTCATGGTGAGGAGCTTCCTTTATTAAGTCTAATAGACTGTTTTTATTTATCGCTTCACGTTAGCAGAGTTATGGCTGTTTTTGCAGCACAAAAATGTAACCAAAAACGGCTAAGCAGTATTTGCTTAGCCGTTGGGTTATTGAGAGTATTTTCACGAGTGTTATGCGTGAATTATCGAGAGGTTAGCTGCAGTTTAATTTTATGGTATTGCTCATAAAGTGGATGCGACGGATCTGATAGCTCAGGGAAGCGTTGATCGATAGTGAGCATATAACGTTCCGCCTGAATCAGCTTATTGTCTGCCATTAATACGGTTAATCGGGCCAATGCGACATCAGGCGTATCTAAATGAATATCACCTTTTAGTGAACTTTCATCTTGCTGCTTCATTAATTGCACCTCGTTTTTATTAGCAAGCGATTGTAATCCAAGCGCATTTTTTGGCGATTGGGCTTCATTGTCTTTGGGGACAACAGCTTGTTTTGTATCCGATTGTGCTGGTGCAGCACTGGCGGACTCGATATTGGCGGCGCCACGACTGAGAGGTTGATTTTCACCACGCTCGGCACTGCTCGATAAACCTTCTACCACTATCGACTTTTCGGTTGCAGCATCAGCTGAAAGCCTCTTAGTCTGTTGTAATAAAGCAGGCTGCACCGATGAACTCGGCTCAAGGTTGATACCCACTTGCTGCTGTATGCTTGGATTTAACATAAACAATCCAGCCACTAGCAACACTGATGCAGCACTTGAAAATGCCCAGGCATTACGTTGCCACAGTGACTTTGTCGACTTTTTGCCTTGAGCAGATACATGAGATCCCGCTCGCGCCTTGGCTAAAATAGCCTCATCCAGTTCAGCCGATGGCTGCTCTAAAGGTTGCTGATGGTAAGCATCTTTGATTTCTGTTTGTAATGCAGTGAACTCTGCATCATGATCTTGTTGCTGACTCATAATGATGTCTCCTGCCATTGGTTAGCGATACATTGCTTAATACTTTGATAAGCATATCGAATACGACTTTTTGTGGCTTCTAAAGTCACATTAGCAATATCGCTTATCGCGGCAGCGGTCATACCCATTTCGATATTGAGTAAAAAAGCCTCTTTTTGTACAGGCGGCAGTTTTGCAATGCATTGCTTCATCATATCGACTTGTTGCTGTTGCTGTAATTGCGACTCTGGTGAGGCTTGGCTATCAGCTTCTAGGCTATCCATAGTCTCGTCTTCACCAAGTGGGGCCAACTTGTCCAGTGGCTTAACTGCACGTACATGATCTATCAATAAGTTGTGGGCAATTTTATATAACCATGTGGTGAATTTAGCCGTTACCTGATATTGCGCTGCAGCAGTAATCACTTTACCCCAAGTATCTTGATATAAATCTTCTGCTAACTGCTGTTGATGTAATTGGCGGACAAAATAACGATACAAAGGTCCTTTATGCTTACGGTACAAGGTTTCAAAGGCATTCATATCGCCGGCCTGATAATCTAACATCAGCTGCTCGTCACTGCCGGCTTGTATGGCAAAAGTCTGTTGCGTAGGCTGTTTCAATGTTGACACTATTTAATCCTTTTAATTATGCACTTATTGATTAAGCCGATTGACACCCGGCGCTAACGCTTGGGAAAGTACACTCGCGGTTTTAAGCATTTGCACAAATTCATGGCGATAACCAAAATGGTCTTGGCCCATAGCTGACTCTGCAAGGGTAATTAACTTAGTATAATCAGTATCGTGGACATAATCATTATGATTAAGTAATTGGCCAAATCCGGCGACGGCGGCAGCAAAGCGAAAATCATCACTGGCTTGGTGTAAATGTGTTAACTGCTGATCACGGCTGATCGAATAAGTTATTAATTGGCTAGCTTGTTCGCCAATAGCTTTATAGCGCAACTTTAAAAATGCCACTTCATTCACAGTACTTAACTGCCCGCTTCGACTTTCATTAGTGTCTTTAGCCCCACTAACCGACTCAGACTGGCTCTGAGCATAACGCAGTGGATCAACTAAGCGCTGATGGCTGTCGTTATAACGCAGTTCATATAAAGCAGTCACAGTATGCCCCGCACCAATTTCGCCAGCATCGACGGCATCATTGTTAAAGTCGCTGCGATTTAACATGCGATTCTCATAACCAATTAAGCGATATTCTGACACGACAGCAGGATTAAACTCGATTTGTATTTTGACATCATGAGCAATGGTTAGCAGGGTGGCATGAAGTTGGTCAACAAGGACTTTTCTGGCCTCATTGAGGGTATCAATATAGGCATACTGACCATTGGCTTTGTTTGATAATTGCTCTAACAAATGGTCGTTATAACTGGCAGTGCCGGAGCCTAGACCAAAACCTAGGGTTGATAAGCCAATCCCCTTTTTGCTTTGACTGGCAACGTAATCAACTAATTGTTGATGATCTGTCATACCGAGGTTGAAGTCACCATCTGTGGCCAAAATAACGCGGTTACTGCCGTTTTCGATAAAGTGCTTTTGTGCTATTTGATACGCCAGCTGAATCCCTTGGCTACCGTTAGTGCCGCCTTGCGCACTTAACTGACTGAGTGCGATGTTAATCGCGCTAAAGTCATTACCAGCGACACCGTCTAACACCACACCACTGGCTCCCGCATACACCACAATCGACACTTTATCTTGCGCCGATAACTGCTGACTGAGCATCAGCAGTGCTTGTTTCAATAAGGGCAATTTATCGTTAGATGACATTGAACCAGACACGTCCAGAAGTAACACTAAATTGCTGGCTCCGAGCTTGTCGGGCGCAATGTCATAACCTTTAATACCAATCCGCAGTAACTGAGTATCTTGATTATAAGGTGAAGGAGCAAGCTCTGTTGTCACACTAAATGGCGTATTCTCTCTTGTTGGTGCGGGATAATCATAACTAAAATAATTAACCAGCTCTTCTACTCTGACGCTATTTTTAAGCGGCAACTGACCTTGATTAATCAATTTTCTCGTGGTGCTGTAACTGCCTGTATCAACATCAATTGAAAAGGTTGATACAGGTGTTTCACCCGCAACCATATTGCCGTTTTGCACTACCGATGCAAACTTATCATTATTGCTTGGCAGCAATGTCATGCTACGACTCGTGGCCTCCAAGGAAGTGACATTGCGATAACCAGCTGGATGATCAATGGCTTTTGTGCGTGTTAATTGCCGTTCTTCAGTGACAAGACTGGCTGCTTGTTGGTATGAAACTGGTGATGCATTATTCAAAGCCTGTATCTGCCCCTGTTTGCTTGACGCTTGCTGAAGTGATGATTCAACTTCAATCGTCGCATCTTGCGCCTTAGATTGAGAGCCTTCTTTAGGTTCTGGTGCGCAGCCACTAACAATCATGGCACTTATCGTTATGGTTAACACACTGTGCTGTAACCGCTTGCAGTGATAACTTAGGTTATGACTTATTTTAGTGTTCATGCTGTTTCCCTCATCATTTTGCTTTTATTAAGCGATTTTCATCAACTCATTGGTGATCACTCGATTGGCTATAAGCCGATTGGCGATAATCAAACAAGATGGCGTTTGCGACTAATAACGACGAGATAAGTAAAAAGGGTTATTTAAATGATCATTTCGTCGCGATTGAAACCAGCACCAATAAAAATCTGAGCGAGTGATAACTTGGATGTTCCAGCTTAGTTTTCGTATTTAGAAACTGAGTGTTAGCCTCATAAAACACTGAATTGCAGCCAACAGAGCACGGCTTATGCTATTATCTAGCACCTTTTTTATCGCCTTAATATTGACGTTAATCGCCGCGGTATCCTGATGAGCGAATTAACTAAATATACTAATAGAATAAGTACGTTAAGGAGTTAACATGCAAGCCCTAGTTGCTGTTGTAATGGGTTCGAAAAGTGATTGGCCTACGATGGAAGCCGCCGCTGAAATTATGGATAAGTTACAAGTGCCTTACCATGTTGAAGTCGTTTCAGCTCACAGAACACCTGACAAGCTAATGGAATTTGCAAGTTCCGCTGCCAATAAAGGCTATAAAGTCATTATTGGTGGCGCAGGTGGTGCAGCCCATTTACCTGGCATGATCGCCTCTAAAACTCGTTTGCCTGTGCTGGGTGTCCCAGTACAAAGCAAAGCACTATCTGGCATGGACAGTCTATTGTCTATTGTACAGATGCCTAAAGGGATTGCCGTTGGCACCTTGGCTATCGGTACTGCTGGTGCATTTAACGCCGGTTTATTAGCCAGTCAAATTTTGGCGATTAGCGATGCCGCTTTAGCTGAACGTTTAGAAGCATTTCGTGATGAGCAAACCCGCTCGGTCCTTGATAATCCCGATCCGAGAGAAGACTAATGACTTTGCCAAAAAATCTTTGGGTATTGGGTGACGGTCAATTAGGCGCCATGCTCAGTCATGCTGGCCAGCCGTTAGGCATTAATGTGCGTCCAGTTGACATTATGACGCCATCAGATGCGCAATTACCGCTAGAAGCTGATGACATCATTACCGCTGAACGCGAGCAATGGCCAGAGTCACAGCTCAGTTTACAACTCAGCCAACACCCACATTTTATTAATGGTCCAGTATTTGGTCGTTTAGCGGATCGCTTTACTCAAAAAAGTCTGCTCGATGAATTAGCTGTCGCCACATCACCTTGGCAATTAGTCGATGACAATACCAGCACCGAAGCCCTGCATAAGGCTTATGGTGAGCGGGTATTATTAAAACGTCGCACCGGCGGTTATGACGGTAAAGGCCAACATTGGTTAAAACAGGCAGAATCGACAACCATCCCTGCCGATTGGCGCAACGAAGCAATTGCCGAACAAGCGATTAACTTCGATGAAGAAGTGTCGATAGTTGGTGTTCGCACTCAAGATGGCCGCTGTTTGTTCTACCCACTAACACTTAACTTGCACCAAGACGGTATTTTAATGGCCTCTATCGCGCCATTAAGCCGCTTAGCACCTTTGCAAGCTGAAGCGGAAGACATGCTAAGCAAGGTCATGCATGGTCTTGAATACGTCGGTGTAATGGCAATGGAATGTTTCCGTGTTGGTGAACACTTAATGGTGAATGAGTTAGCACCGCGGGTGCATAATTCTGGCCATTGGACCCAAGCGGGTTGTCATATCAATCAGTTTGAATTGCATTTACGGGCTTTATGTAACTTACCTTTGCATCAGCCACAAGTGAATTTTCAATGCGTGATGGTAAACCTTATCGGCGTTGATAAAGACGATCGCTGGTTAAGCCTGCCTAATGCGGAGCTGTTTTGGTATAACAAAGACGTTCGCGTGGGGCGCAAAGTGGGTCATTTGAATCTGTCTGTGCATAATAACCCTATGCTGACTGACAGTATCAATCAGCTTAAAACGTGGATGCCACAACAGTATCAAGCACCATTAGATTGGATTTTAGCTGAGTTTGCCAAGTAAACTTTGCCCGGTCAATTTGCCAAGCGCTTGGCAATAAACACGTTAATCAAAAAGGAGCCTAGGCTCCTTTTTGTGTCAGGTTTTTTTAGCGGCAAACACAACTACACGCACACTCGGGTTAACTCTTGATCAAGCTTGTTAGCGGTGACTTTTTGCTGTTGTGCCCGCTCGGCAATCACAGTTAAATGGTCATGAACATCTTGGCTTAAACTCGACATTTTTGCCGCGCGTTGATTAATTGAATTAGTCGATGCTTGCTGGCCCAAAATACTATCAGCAATGTTGCTAGCGACACTATCAAGCTGGGTAAATACCACTTCAATATTATCAAATGCTTGAGTGACTCGCTGGCATTGTTGCAGGCCGACTTGACTTATCTGCTGGCTTTTACTGATGCCATTAACCGCATTATTAGCTTTAATTTGCAGTGCTTCCACTATGGTTTGTATCTCGACGGTGGACTCTTGGGTGCGCGAGGCTAATGCACGCACTTCGTCGGCAACCACAGCAAAACCTCGGCCTTGCTCACCCGCACGAGCGGCTTCGATAGCGGCATTAAGTGCCAATAAGTTAGTTTGCTCTGCAATACTTTTAATCACCTCAAGTACGCTACCAATTTTCTGACTGTCTTTATTGAGTAGATCTAAGTCGTTCACCATAACGTCAATGCCATTGGTGAAATCAGTCATACTTTGGTGATTGGCGATGGCGTCTTGATTACCAGACTGTAATAACTGGGTCAGGTTAACTGAGGTCGATTTAAGTTCATCAGCACTTAAGGATAAGTCATCTGCGGTTTGAGTAATGGCGTTTAAAGATAAGGTGATATGTTCGTTCTCACCATGACTATTGCTAATCGACTGCTCGGCTAAACTCATTCGCTCAGTGAGTACCTGTGAGCCATGGTGAAAAGTTTGTACATCTTGTCTAATCTCAGCTAAAACGACTTTTAAGCCTTCAATAAAGGCACTGAACTGGTTAGTAATGTGACCGAGTTGATCATCAATCGGATCGACTAGGCGCTTCTGTGGTGCGGTTTCAGTACTCACGACCAAGGCTAAATAATCTTGAAGTGCCGCTAAACGCTGGTTAATCGCTTGATTAAATAACAACCAGCCAAGCCCTGACTGGATCGCTAAAGTGCACCCTAGCAAGATTAACACCGTAGATTGATCAACTGGCGCTGACATAAAAAAAATCGCCAACATTGCTAGCATCAGGCATAACGCCGGAAGTAGCACCACTTTTAACTGCAATTTATTATTATTTTGGGTTTGCATATTGGGATCCGCAATATCGTTGACAACATTTTACACAATGCAGGATATTGACGATTTAACAAAATGTAAACACAACTATTACAATCGAGTGTATTTAAGGAGTAAGTGGATGTTTTACGCACAATAAATAGCCTCACAAGGAGGCTATATGGTTAATCAAAAAATAATCGCCACAACCATGACGAATCTAAATTCTCTTTGCATTGATGATATTGCGCAGCATAACGTTTTGAACGTTGATCGACTTTATTCGCTACCGGGACTAACCATTTTTTGGCTTTATAGCTGCCACGTTTATAACCGCCCCAGCCTTCATGGTAATTTAAGTATTGGTTTTTAGCATCCCATTTGGATACACCATTAATTTTATTTGTTTTGTAGATAAACCAACCCATAAAATCCATCGCATCGTCAAAGTCGCTGCGGCTAGACCAACTGTTACCTGTTTCACGAACATAATCGTTCCAAGTCATGGTTTTGGCTTGCGCATATCCATAAGCGTCACTGGCACGTCCTGTGGGGATAAAACCTAAAAAGTATTCCATTGGTGGTGCAGCATTATGCTTGAAAGAACTTTCTTGATACATCATCGCTAAAGGAACATGTACAGGCACGCCCCATTTTTCACGTGTATTAACCGCTGCGTCATACCACGAACGATGTTCTTTAAAAATAGAACATAAATTATCAGGCTCTTTTGGAGGCGAAGTGGCACAGCCCGCTAATGACAGAGATAAAACAACGCTAACGATACCTAAAAAACACTTCATAACACCTCTACCAGCACCTAAGATATTGATTCTGGATTTAGTTTTACATCAATTAAAAATCAATGCAATTATGCTTAGCGTTTCATTTCACATTGATGGAATTCGGTTTGCCAAACTATTGGCTGCCAATAGCCTTGATTTTGACCAATATAGATTTTATCGGTATTGAATTTAGCCGCTATATGGTATTGCTGCTCGGCAACGACATTAACCGAAAGCATTTTTACCTTACGAGCTGATAATGACACTTTCAAATCTGGTGAGTTAATCAGTTCTGCCACAGTAAATGTATGTTCGCCTGGCGATAATAGATAATTCGGTCTTGAAATAACTGGCTCGCCGTCTAAATGAGTGACCACGACACGATATAAATTAGCACTGTTGTCGGGCTCTACATAGCTCGACACAGTACCACATTCAACCATATCATCTGGCGATGAGGCACAGCCCTGAATAGCCAATGCCGCGCCCGCAACCAGCAGTGCTCGCCAAGATGAATAAAATTGCATCGCTTATTTCGCCTCGAAAGTGCCAGCAGGAACAACATCATTAAAATAATTTTGTAAGAAAACCGCAAAATTATCTTGTGGTTGAGCCTCTAAACTTTGTAATTCAAGTAAAGATTTTTTCGCCTCATCCTCATAAGATTTTGTAATCTCATCACTTAATGGGTAATGGCTTAAAAACTCGTGGTAATCATTAGCCAATTGTTTAACCCACACGCCGTGGTCGGTACCTTTAAGGACGACCTCATTCATCACTCGACCTGATAACGTTTTGTTTGGGTTATCAATGGCTTCTGACCAAGTATTCAATGCAGTTTTGTAGGCATAGCTATCATCGCCGTCGAGCAGCTTAGCGATAGTGTCTAATTGTGCAAAGAGTTCATGCATCCATTGCGTTAATCCAATATTTTTGCCATTACGCTGTAGTTCAAGTCCTGGCTTACGGCCTTCTAATACGACGGCTTTTAAGTTAGCGGCAATTTCAGCCTCACCGACCTCATCAGTATTTTCAGAAGGAGATAATAGGCAATACAACAAGAACAGATCAAGAAAACGCACTTGAGTGGCGTCTATACCAACTGGGCTAAATGGATTCACATCCAAAGCGCGCACTTCAATATACTCAACCCCTGCACGCGATAAAGCTTGTGAAGGTTTCTCGCCTTTCTTGGTCACACGCTTAGCGCGTATGGGGGCGTAAAACTCATTTTCAATTTGTAATATATTGCTGTTGAGTTGGCGATACTCTCCATCGACATTAATGCCGATTTTAGCAAAACTTTTCGAGGGCATCTTAATCGCAGCGCCCACACCCTCAAGGTATTCAGGCAATGAGTTGTAACTAATATTCAGCGTGTCTTGTTCTTTATTGGTATAACCTAAATCACTCATGCGCAGTGACGTTGCATAAGGCAGATACAAGGTGCCTTTACCGGTTTTTTGAAACTCAAAATCGACATCTTGATCTTTAATAAACGAACTGCATAATGCCGGCGTCGAGCCAAACAAATACGGTAATACCCACACTAAACGACGATAATTTCGAATAAGGCCGAAGTAGGATTCTGAGATAAAATCTTCAAGGCTAATATTTTTACTGCAACAAGCGCTGCCATTGCCATTAGCAATTTTGTCGTCATACAGGCGTTGCCATAACTCTTGCGACACAGAAAAATTAAAATGCACCCCGGAAATAATTTGCATTAACGCACCATAGCGATGGGTTAATCCTTTGCGGTATAGCGTTTTCATTTTTCCGTTATTGGAACTACCATAACGTGCAACCGGAATATCACTGACGTCACCGACGTAACATGGCATGCTGACAGGCCACAATTTTTGACCGTTTAAATTGCGCACACTATATGCATGGGTTTGGGTTAACCCATCTAATAACTCATCAACACTGTGGCTTACCGGCGTAATAAATTCTAATAAAGCTTCACTATAATCGGTAGTGATACGCGAATGAGTAAGAGCAGAACCAAGCGCTTTTGGGTGTTCGTCTTGTGCTAGATGGCCATTTTCATCAATACGCAATGCTTCACGTTCAATACCACGTGACATGCCCAATAAAGCCTCACGGCCTTGAGTGTCGCTTAAGTGTTCGACTTTTTCATTGAAAGACTTCAATTTACTACTCTCTTTTATGGATTCGCATTGCGAGTAAACAGCTGGACCTGATAATAAACGAGATTATTACTGAAAACGCGAAAAAAGTGTAACTCAGTATAATTAGCGTGTTTATGAGGGTGAAATTAAAAACGGCAACACTCTATGTCACCGTTAATGGATCCTTAAACATTCTCTGCTATTCACTCATTAACCGACACAGAATGATATTACGATTAAAGCATACGATATAGCCCAACCTATTTTAAAATAGCTTGGGCTATATCTATATAGGGTTAACATTAACTTATTTCAAGGCGACTGTTAACCCTATTAGGAACAAGTGTTCAACTAGTCAGCAAGCCTGACCATTTCAACCTGATATCCTAGCGCTTTTAGTTGCGGTTCAACTGTGGTTTTATCTCCCACCACCAACATAACCATATCGTTGATATTAAGTAACTTACTGGCCAATTTATTTAGTTCATCCGTCGAAATACTGTTGACGATTTGGTCTTGCTCAGCGGTAAAATCTTGAGCTAACTGATAGCGTTGGATCATTCTTAAAAAGCCCGCTTTTTGATACGGTGTTTCGTATTCTAATGCTTGGCTTTGGGCAATTGAACTGCGCATAAAGGCACTTTCTTCGTCTGTCATACCTGACGCTTGGTAAGCGTTAATTTCTTTGACAAACTCAGCCAAAGATAAGCCTGTGACATCACTTCTCACACTGGCATAAGCCATAAATTTACCGGTATCTTCACCACCACTAAATTGAGTGCGAGCACCATAGGTGTAACCTTTATCTTCACGTAAATTTAGATTAACTCGACTATTAAACGCATCACCTAATGGATAGTTCATCAAATAGGCTTTAAAGAAATCACCGGTAGCATCATAGGGTAACGACACCTGACCAATATTAATAACCGATTGAGCCGCACCCGGTTTATCAATCAGATAAACGATATTTTTAGGGTGGGTTGGCAAGGCAGGTAATGCAGCAAAGTGCGTTGCCTCACCTTGCCACTGAGCAAACATCGACAACTTCGGCATGATCTGCTGCTGGCTTAAGTCTGATACCACCACCATCTGAGCATTACCGGCACGGTACTGCTGATGATAAAACTGCTTCACGTCATCAAGAGTTAATGCTGATATGGTGTTAATCGTACCATCACTGCTGATGCCCAACGGACTATTTTCACCATACAACAAAGCAGAAAAACCAGTGCTAGCGAGATAGTTAGCATCGGACAGCTGATGTTGTAAGCCTTGCAATTGTTGTTGCTTAACCCGTTCAAAATCAGCGGCAACAAAACCTGGACTAAACAAACGCTCCTTAACCAGTGCCAGCGTAGCATCAAGGTTTTCGGTCAAACTCGACACCTTGATATAACTTTGTGAATCACTGGAACCGAAGCTAATGGATGACCCAAGCATATCAAGCGCGCCAGCTAAATCTTCACTGCTTCGCAGCTCGCTTGACTCATTAAGCATAGATGCAGTTAATTCTGCTAAACCGGCTTTGTTAGCTGGGTCTAATCGATGACCACCATCAAGATAAATAAGCAGTTCAACGGTTGGGGTTTCATCACTTTCAGTGCCCATCACTTCGATGCCATTGGCAAGCTTGCTGTCCCACAATTGCGGAACGGTTAACAAAGGTGCTGCAGCAGATGAAGGCATTTTATTGCGATTAAATGAAGACTTTGCAAAAGTGATGCCGGTTAATCCTGTGACCGCTTCTTGTGCAATAGGCATAGTGGTTGGTATAAAATTGTCTGCATGAGCAATCAATTGCGTTTGCCCTTCAGGGACAATACTCATCACCACCATGGGTTTGTTTTTAATGTAAGTATTGAAAACGCGCATCACATCGGCTTTGGTGACGTTAGCATAACGAGCTAAATCAGATGCCACCATGTCAGGCTGACCAAAGAAGGTTTGGTTTGCAGCAAGGGTGGACACTTTACCGGCCACACTCTGCATACCAAAAATAGTATTGGCTTCGAACTGCACTTTCACTTTTTGTAAGTCATCGTCGGTTACGCCACGTTGTTCAAACTCATTGATCGTCTGATTAATTCGAGTTTCAAGATCGGCAAGACTGCCACCTTTAGCGGGATTGGCCACTGCATAAAGTGATAACTGGCAGGCCAGCTCTTGGCATGGATGACTGACCGCAGCTTGCACTGCATAGCCATCTTTAACTAAATTCTTATAAATCAGTGATGTTTTACCGCCGCCAAGAATATTAGCCAGTAAATCGAGGGCAGCCTCGTCTTTGTGCTGCGCATAAACGGTTGGAAACCCGATGTAAATAAGCGGTAGGTGTACTTTATCTTCCATCGAGATATAGCGAGTTTTATCCAATGTGACCATGGTTTTCGCTTCAGGCTTGACGACTGGTCCCGCAGGAATTTCCCCAAAATATTTATTCACCCACGCCAATGTTTGCATTTCATCAATGTCACCACCAATGGTTAAGGTGGCATTGTTAGGTCCATACCAACGTTGGAAAAAATGTTTAACGTCATCGACTGTGGCGCGATCTAAGTCGTCTGGCCAACCAATAACAGGCCATGAATAAGGATGGCTCGCGGGATAGAATGCTTGGTTAAAACGTTCATTCAAACGACCATAAGGGCGGTTATCGATGCGCTGTGCGCGCTCATTTTTAACGGTTTCACGTTGCACCTCAAATTTTTCGCTGGTGAGCGCTGGCAGTAAAAAACCCATACGATCCGACTCTAACCACAGCATTTTTTCTAACTGGTTACTCGGAACCGTTTCAAAGTAATTGGTTCTATCAGTATTAGTACTGCCGTTTAATGTTCCGCCCGCTTCGGTCACCACTTTAAAATGTTGTTCATCCTCAACGTGCTGTGAACCTTGAAACATCATGTGCTCAAATAAATGGGCAAAACCACTGCGCCCTGCTAGTTCTCGCGCCGATCCCACATGATAAGTCACATCGACATGAGCCAAAGGATCTGACTTATCTTGATGTAAAATAACCGTTAGACCATTGGCTAACTGATATTTTTTTATAGGGAATACTCACTTGGTTTTCTTGCGGGGTCGCGATTTCGATTAAGGTGACACCTTGGGGTAAACTCGATGCTTGCTGAGCGTTATATGCACAACCACTCAACGCTGCGCTGATGGCAGCAGCCAATATCCATTTATTTACATTTAGTTTCAAAACTGATTCCTTCCTTTTATAACAAATATAACCATGACGGTTATACAGATAATGGCTATCAAAAATCGACCGAATACATCACCAGTAACACTATGAGGCTATAACGGATAAGCTTACCGACAAACATAAAAAATGATGCCGGCACAATAGGAATGTTAAGCCATCCAGCCAGTAAACATAATAAATCACCAATTATTGGTAACCAAGATAACAGTAACGCCCACGTACCATATTTTTCTATCCACGCAAGCGCATAACGATATTGTCGGCTTTGAATATCTTGAGGATTTTTGGCTAATCGCCCTGCTCGACCAAGACCATAACTGGTTATCGCCCCGAGTGTATTTCCGATACTAGCCAGTATCAATAATTCAAGCCATGAAGAGGGGGTTTGATTAAGTAAAGCTACCAGTAAGACTTCAGAGCCACCAGGCAGTAAGGTGGCGGCTAAAAACGCGCCGCTGAACATTAACCATAAATTTGTCATCAATAGACCTTAATACGCATTAATAGTTTCATTATGTTCACTATTCAATTTATTTTTATTGAGCCTTTAATATGAATGTAAGCCCTACATATCTCGCTCAAGATCCGGTGCATCAATCTTAAAATGATGTATCTCAGGCCAAGATATTGACCTAAACACCCTAGTGGTAAAACGATGAATTACGCAAAAAACGCAAGCTTTTCTGACTAAACTGACAAAATTAAAGTCGTTATCATGCAAATACGTTAATAGGGAGTGAAATACTTAAAGTTATAATAACAAATTTATTTATTCTTATAAGTTATAATAAAATAACGTTGTTTGTCATTCGATCACTTCATACAATACGATTAATATTTATTAACCTTAACGAATTTAATTGATCGTTATTAAGCGTTAACACCGGCTATTTTTTTAAAGACTAGCCAGTAATATCGCACGATGTCGCCAATAGAGGGGTTAACTTTTTAGTAATTCATAACTCATTAATAAACATAATGAGTCTCGCACAACGACCTTGTCTACTCAAATTGAGTAGCGCCATAATGACATAATTTGGAACTTTCATGATATTGCAAACCCTCAAACGCATCCCTTTTTGGCAGAAAGTCATTGCTGGCTTTGTTTTAGGCACACTCACAGGTGTCGGATTAGGCGAATCGGCGATAATGTTAAAACCGCTGGGTGATTTGTTTATTAGTGCCATTAAAATGCTGGTCGCGCCTTTAGTATTTTGTGCCATTGTGGTCAGCATTACCTCTCTAGGCTCGCAGGGTAATTTAAAGCGTTTAAGCTTTAAAACGTTAGCCATGTTTATGTTTACCGGCACAATTGCTTCATTTATTGGCTTAACGGTCGGCAGTCTGATCGATATGGGCGGCAATCTTGCTTTAGCCACAACAGAGGTGCGCGAGCGTGATATTCCAGGCTTCGCCCAAGTGTTGCTCAACATGATCCCAGTCAACCCGTTTGCATCATTAGCTGATGGCAATGTGTTGCAAATCATCGTATTTGCCGCGTTAGTTGGTATTGCCATTAATGCTGTCGGCGAAAAAGCCACACCGTTAAAGAACGTTATTGAAGCTGGTGCTGAAGTGATGTTTCAATTAACCCGTATGGTGCTAAAACTGACACCAATTGGCGTATTTGGCCTAATGGCGTGGGTTGTAGGTGAGTATGGGTTGAGCACATTATTACCATTAGGTAAGTTTATTATGGCGATTTATATTGCCGCACTCATCCATATCATTTTTGTTTACGGCGGGTTAGTAAAGTTTGCTGCAGGGTTAAGTCCTGTGCAGTTTTTCCGTAAAGCCATGCCAGCGCAAATCGTAGCCTTCAGTACTGCATCAAGTTTCGGAACCTTACCTGCCAGTACCCGTTGTTCAGAGGCGATGGGCGTATCAAAACGATACAGTGCGTTTGTATTACCCTTGGGCGCAACAATGAACATGGACGGTTGTGGTGGTATTTACCCTGCGATTGCCGCCATTTTTATTGCACAAATTTACGGTATTCCGCTCGACATGACCGACTATATGTTAATTGCAGTCACGGCAACGGTTGCTTCTGTCGGTACCGCAGGTGTGCCAGGTAGCGCGATGGTGATGTTAACTGTGACATTAGGCGTGATAGGCTTACCACTTGAAGGTATCGCCTTTATTGCGGCTATTGACCGTATTATTGACATGATCCGCACGGCAACGAATGTCACTGGCGACATGATGACCGCGGTTGTTATTGGTAAGAGCGAAGGTCAGCTTGATGTTGAACAGTTTTACTCGGATGACAAGCCAATTGAACAAACAGCTTAATAACACCGAAAACAATATTGTATAAATGAATAAGCCAGCACTTTATCGTGCTGGCTTATTGTTATTAATTGCAGAGACAAATCTCTCTTCGTACGACTAAATACCACAGTAACCGCTTTGAAGATTAAAACAGCTAAGGAAAATTAGACCATTAAAATCCCACCATCTCCATAATAATCAACAGTAAACAGACGAATCAAATCAACTTAGTGGACTCACTAAACAGCCTAAAGCCATTAAGATTTAGGCTGCATATCGATGAGTCTGCTTAAGCAGAAAATAGACGCTTTAGCCCAAAACAGCCAATAACACACCAGCAGCGACAGCACTGCCCAAAACACCGGCAACGTTAGGTCCCATCGCGTGCATCAGCAAGAAGTTTTGGTTGTTAGCCTCTAAACCAACTTTATTAACCACACGGGCAGCCATTGGCACGGCAGAAACCCCAGCGGCACCAATAAGTGGATTAATTTTTCCACCAGAAAGCTTACTCATTAATTTAGCCATCAATACACCAGAAGCGGTACCAATGCTGAATGCAACCGCCCCCAGGATTAAAATACCTAACGTTTCGATACGTAGAAATTGATCCGCAGATAACTTAGACCCAACGGCTAGACCTAAAAAGATCGTTACGATATTAATTAACTCGTTCTGAGCTGTCTTTGATAAACGATCAACTACGCCAGACTCGCGCATTAAATTACCCAAACAGAACATGCCGATTAAGGGCGTTGCCGCGGGTAAAAACAAAATGGTTAAACCAAGCACCATCAGTGGGAAAATAATTTTCTCTTTCTTACTGACCTCACGCAATTGCTCCATTTTGATTTCACGCTCGGCTTTGGTCGTGAGCAGTTTCATAATTGGCGGCTGAATAAGCGGCACGAGTGCCATATATGAATATGCAGCAACAGCAATTGCCCCTAACAATTCTGGCGCGAGTTTAGAGGCTAAGAAAATCGCCGTTGGACCGTCTGCACCACCAATAATCGCAATGGCTGCAGCATCTTGCATACTAAACTCAAACCCAGGCACCCAATTTAAGGCAATAGCACCGAGCAAGGTGGCAAAAATACCAAATTGTGCAGCCGCACCCAGTAGTAGCGTTTTAGGGTTAGCAATTAGTGCGCCGAAATCAGTTAATGCACCGACACCCATGAAGATGAGTAACGGGAACACCCCAGTCTCGATCCCAACATGATAAGCGTAAAATAATAAACCACCTTCATCAGTAAAGCCGGCATTAGGAATGTTGGCTAATATTGCCCCAAATCCAATGGGTAATAATAATAACGGTTCAAAACCTTTCATTATTGCTAAAAATAATAGCAAACAACCAACAGCCATCATTAGTAGTTGGCCACCAGTAAAGTTAGCGATACCCGTTTCTGCCCAAAAGGCCAATAATCCTTCCATCTCGACCTCTTATGCTAATGATAACAATGCTGAACCTACGGTTACACTGTCACCTTGTTTAACTAATAACTGAGTGACAACACCATCTTGTTGAGCGCGAATTTCAGTTTCCATTTTCATTGCTTCAAGGATGATGATCACTTCACCGCTTGTTACCGCTTGACCATTGCTCACTAGCACTTTAAAAATATTACCCGATAATGGCGCAGCCATAGTGCACTTAACCTCGCCTGCAGGCGGTGAGGCAATTTGAGTTGGCGTTGCAACTGCTGGCGCGGCTGAAGCGGAAGCTGGCGCAATGTGACTTATTTCCCCTCCTTCGCTGACTTCGACGACAAAATGCTGACCTTCTACATTGACGCGATACGTTGCAGGGCCGCTATCGACTTTAACGTTAAGATCGTCGGCGCTTGGTATAGGTTCAAATGCATCCGGATTACCGCGATTTTTAAGAAATTGCAGACCAATTTGATTGAACAAGGCGTAAGTCATTACATCATCGTCAACGTCTGCAGCTAACGAGATACCTTGATCTGCAGATATTTCAGCTAACTCAGTACGTAGTTTGTCGAGTTCGGGTGCAATCAAATCTGCCGGCCGACAAGTGATAGGCTGCTCGCCTTTTAACACTCTAGCCTGAAGCTCAGCATTAACCGGCGCTGGCGTCGCACCGTATTCGCCTTTTAGCACGCCTTCGGTTTCTTTGGTCATGGACTTATAACGCTCGCCCATTAATACGTTAATCACCGATTGCGAACCAACAATTTGTGATGTTGGGGTGACTAATGGAAGAAATCCTAAGTCTTCACGCACCCGCGGGATCTCCTCAAGCACGGCATCCATTTTATCAGCAGCGCCCTGCTCTTTTAATTGATTTTCCATGTTGGTTAACATGCCACCAGGCACTTGAGCGCGTAAAATACGTGAGTCGATACCTTTTAATGCACCTTCGAAACGCACATACTTTTTACGCACCTCACGAAAGTAAGCGGCAATCTCTTCTAGCAACACCATATCGTAACCGGTTGCTCTGTCAGTATCTTCAACCATAGCCACTAAGGTTTCTGTGGCGCTGTGGCCGTAAGTCTGGCTCATTGAAGAGATAGCGGTATCGAGCACATCAACACCCGCTTCAATGGCTTTTTGATATGTAGCCGTGCTCAGGCCCGTTGTTGCATGACAATGCATCGACACCATTAGGTCTGTTTGCGATTTTAAACGGCTGATCAGATCGTAAGCTTGCATCGGTTTAAGTAAACCAGCCATGTCTTTAATGCATAATGAATCAGCGCCCATATCTTCTAAACGCTTTGCCATATCGACCCAAGTATCAACAGAATGAACTGGGCTAGTAGTGAAAGAAATTGTTCCTTGAGCATGACCGCCAACATTTTTAACCGCTTTAACCGCGGTTTCAAGATTACGCACGTCGTTCATCGCATCAAAAATACGAAATACATCGACACCATTGGCATGCGCTCGTTCGACAAAACGCGTAACAACATCATCGGCATAATGACGATAACCTAATAAATTTTGGCCTCGAAGCAACATTTGCTGCGGGGTATTAGGCATGGCTTTTTTGAGTTCACGAATGCGATCCCAAGGGTCTTCACCTAAATAGCGAATACAAGAGTCAAATGTGGCCCCTCCCCATGACTCAAGAGACCAAAAGCCTATTTTGTCTAACAGTGGTGCAATAGGTAGCATATCGTCAATACGTAAACGTGTTGCGAGTATTGATTGGTGTGCGTCACGCAGGACAACATCGGTTAATGCTAACGGCTTGATCATAATGACTCCAAAATTATTTTGCACGGTATTGATGTATCGCAGAAGTGATAGCGGCAACCAACTTAGGATCTATCCCAACGGTTTTTGCACAACCTGTCGTTGCTGGCCCAGTGACAGGCTCCTCGATAGGTGCAGGAAAAAGCTTGGCAACAATGCCAATACCAATAATTAAAATACTCAAAAAAATAAATACTAAGCCCATGCCCATTACCATAATGCCAAGTGCATCAGATAACTGCTCTGATATCGATGTCATGTGTCCTCACTTTTTCTATTAAACATCAAACTATCGCGCTGGCTATTATGTATCGTGCGCTAATGCGCGATCGCGGTGCAATATCACAAACCTGCACCAAGACAGGAACACCGTTAACGATTACATAAAGCGCATCAACTATTCAATAAAGCATAAATATTCATATTGAACGCGTATTCAATGAAGTTGTATTTTCATGGTAAAACAGCAAACTGAGATTAAAACCCAAAAAACCGTCACAAAATATAAACAAATTAGCGCCACAATGCTATCTTTTTGTAAATTGGTCTTACCAAATTAGTGATATTAAATGAGGTTGGATCAATAAATCTCAATAAATACAGGCATAATTTATTAAATCATCAATGAATTTCGCTTAATAAGCTTTAAATTAGTAAAACCATGATAAGAACAACGATATGAGTCATATTTTATTGATTTAACAGCTTGATAAAATGAATAACAAATCACGACTTGGGAGATAAGTGAATAAAGATGTAAATATCAGCTTTTGTTGATAAAGGGCTTAGGCGTGGATAAGAAAATAGTCTAAAAATGAACCATAAAAAAAGCCCTGCAATAATGCAGGGCTTTTTTATTATGGTGCGCGTGGGAGGAGTCGAACCTCCGACCGCCTGGTTCGTAGCCAGGTACTCTATCCAGCTGAGCTACACGCGCAAAATCGTTACAACATGCCATTCATCAGTATCGCTGTAGTTAGCATTAAACTGCTAACTATACTTAATGAATGGCGGAGAAGGAGGGATTCGAACCCTCGATGGGATTTAAAGCCCATACTCCCTTAGCAGGGGAGCGCCTTCGGCCACTCGGCCACCTCTCCGCAATATATGGTGCGCGTGGGAGGAGTCGAACCTCCGACCGCCTGGTTCGTAGCCAGGTACTCTATCCAGCTGAGCTACACGCGCATAAATTGGGTTTTAGTGAAACATGAATGGTGCGCGTGGGAGGAGTCGAACCTCCGACCGCCTGGTTCGTAGCCAGGTACTCTATCCAGCTGAGCTACACGCGCATTCATGTTTAACACTATAATAGATAATGGTGCGGATGGGAGGAGTCGAACCTCCGACCGCCTGGTTCGTAGCCAGGTACTCTATCCAGCTGAGCTACATCCGCATCGTATATCTATTGTAAGAAATGGCGGAGAAGGAGGGATTCGAACCCTCGATGGGATTTAAAGCCCATACTCCCTTAGCAGGGGAGCGCCTTCGGCCACTCGGCCACCTCTCCGTTTCTTGGCGCACATATTACTGTTTGATGAAAATAAGTCAAACCCTTTTTAGGAAACCTAACTTCATTTGGAGTGTTTTTAAGCACATTGGGGATAATAGACTCAAATAGTCACAAAAACAGTGTTCTTTTCAGTGAAAATTGATTTAAATAATCTTCCTTCATCTCATTATCTGGCTGTTAAGTCTGTTAGAAATTTAGCGATAAAAAACTTTTTTTACAAACGACATTATCAGCATATCAATTAACTAACTTAGACGAGGTTTTGAAGATTAAAATTTCGCCAGGCCATTTGTCATAATTAATGTGACCATAATGATTAACATGAACGGTTTAAGTATTTTTTATGTAGTTGATAATCTGAACGATAATTGACCACTTAATGCCAGCTCAACTAGGGTAAAACCTTTGAGGTAGATTAATGCTGACTCAACACAATAAAACCAAGCGATTTCTAATGCTCATATTAGAGTGTCAGTAAGATACTTCAACAAGATCTTAATCAAAGCGATGGAGGCTTGTTTTTAATATCACTCGCGTAGAGCTAATACTTCAACCTCGTCTGGAGAGTAAGCCAAGAGACAAAGCATTTTGCTTTGCAACATAGAATAGGCATCCTCCTATTGGATCACTACGATAACGGATTGGGCTCGTCGTTGAAGAAAGGGCAACTAACACGCCTGAGCGCTCCTGTATTTAGTCTTCGCCCGTGTATCGATGAATGTGCTATCTATTATCAATATAATCACTCTGCTGTGGTACACAGATGCGAGTAAGCCTTAACTTAAATAATATGAAGCGCTTTGACTAACCATACTGGATATAAACTTAACCGCCCTGTTTAACCGCCAGAAATATCTCACATGCAGAAAACAAAAAAGTCAGCAAATGCTGACTTTTTTGATATCGATCAAATATGCTCGAACTTAGTAATTACCACCTTCAGAAGGGGTACCTGACTTCTCAGACTGAATACGTTGATAGATCTCTTCACGATGAACAGAGACTTCTTTAGGTGCATTGACACCAATACGTACCTGGTTACCTTTAACACCTAACACAGTAACTGTGACTTCGTCACCGATCATTAATGTTTCGCCTACACGACGAGTCAAAATTAGCATTCGACTGCTCCTTTAAGTTCAATCTGCATAACACGCTTTATCCGTAATATGCGCTCATTATAAGGTCTGCTTTACATAAAATCATAGTATCAATTTCTGAATACGTCGGTTTATAAAGCATATTCTCTTAAGAAATCATAAAACTTGATGATTTTCATCTTTTGAAACGAGGTTAACCGTCAATTAATCACATTCACGATACGACTCGCTGGTTAAACAATCCAATACGGCAAACCAATAACAAAAACGCTAGCAATGGAAAACAAATACCAAATCAGAGTACTACACTTGAGCACAAAAAAAAGCATTGTCTGACACTGGTAATCCTTTTAAACGCTTTTACTGTTAGCAAGTTAGTTCACTATGCCAAATCTACTGATAGCACTCAAGTCATAAAGCTGCATATAGTAGACTTTATGACTCAATTGCCGATAAATCGTTAATTTACAGATTTAATTAGCTTAAACGTTCGTTTACCCAAGGTGCAACCAAGGCTAATGCAGCGGCTAAATTCTCAGGCTGAGTACCACCCGCTTGAGCCATATCTGGGCGTCCGCCGCCCTTACCGCCAACCTGCTGTGCGACCATTGCCACTAACTCACCCGCTTTAACTTTTTTAGTTAAATCATTGCTGACACCAACAATTAAGTTAACTTTACCGTCTTTAGACGTACCTAAGACAATAATCGCAGATTTAAGCTTTTGTTTCAGCTCATCTTGTAAACCACGAAGTGAACCAGGATCAATGCCATCAAGCTGCTTAACTAACAACTTAACCCCATTGATGTCGACTGCATCACCCGCCATATCGGCACTGGCTGCTGCAGCTAACTTATCTTTTAACTGCGACAAATCTTTTTCTAATTGCTTCACTTTATCTAACTGGGCTTTTAACTTAGCCACAACTGAAGCACTGTCTGATTTAAGTAATTGCGCGGCTTCATCTAATACTGCTTGTTGATCGGCAATATAAGCCATTGCTGCGATACCTGTGACAGCTTCAATACGACGCACACCGGCAGCAATACCGCCCTCAGAAGTGATTTTAAATAACCCAATATCACCAGTACGGCCAACATGAGTACCACCACATAGCTCGATAGAGAAATCCCCCATAGTCACCACGCGAACTTGGTCATCGTATTTCTCACCAAATAATGCCATGGCGCCTTTTTCTTTGGCTTCGTCAATGGCCATTTCAGTGGTGCAAAGTTCATGGTTACGGCGAATTTGAGTATTGACTAGATCTTCTACCGCTTTTAACTCTGAAGCTTTAACCGCTTCAAAATGAGCAAAGTCAAAACGTAAGCGCTCAGGGTTAACTAATGAGCCCTTCTGAGACACATGCGAGCCTAACACTTGACGTAATGCAGCATGCAGTAAGTGAGTGACGGAATGATTTAACTGAGTACGATGACGTAAATTTTTATCCACTTGCGCAATTAACTGCTGACCAATAACTAATTTGCCTTGGCTTAATTGACCTTCATGACCAATAGCAGGGCCAAACTTTTGCGTGTCGTTAACAATAAACAGTAAACCTTCAGCTGTCAGTTGACCTTTATCGCCCACCTGTCCACCTGACTCTGCATAGAATGGCGTATTATCTAGCACAACAACGGCATCTTGACCGGCAACCACAGTATCAACCGCTTTACCGTCAACATATAAACCAATCACATTAGGCTGACCAGTTAACTCGGTATAACCACTGAATGCGGTTTCTGCATCAATAATTAATTGGCTATTATAATCTGCGCCAAAGTTACCTGCGGCTTGTGCGCGACTTCTTTGCTCCGCCATTGCGACTTCAAAGCCTGCTTCATCAACATTAATATCACGTTCACGACAAACATCAGCGGTTAAATCAACTGGAAAACCATAAGTGTCATACAGTTTAAATACCGTTTCACCATCTAAAGTATTACCTTGTAGCGTATTTAGCGCACCATCCAAAATCACTAAGCCACGCTCAAGTGTACGAGCAAACTGCTCTTCTTCTGCTTTTAAGGCTTTTTCAACAATGGCTTGTGTTTGTTTTAACCCATTAGCTGCATCACCCATAACGCTAATGAGTGTTGGGACTAACTTATAGAAAAATGCATCGGTAGCACCAAGCTTATTACCGTGACGAACTGCGCGACGAATAATACGACGCAATACATAACCACGGCCTTCGTTTGATGGCATAACACCATCGGCAATTAAAAATGCACAAGAACGTATATGATCAGCAATAACCCGTAATGATTTATTTTCTGAATCAGATACACCAATAATTTCAGCCGTTTTTGCGATGAGTTGTTTAAAGATATCGATTTCGTAGTTTGAATGCACACCTTGCATAATTGCTGCAATACGCTCAATGCCCATACCTGTATCAACCGAAGGTTTAGGCAATGGCAACATTTCACCGTCGGCTTGACGGTTATATTGCATAAATACAATATTCCAGATTTCAATAAAGCGATCGCCGTCTTCTTCAGGCGTACCAGGACGACCGCCCCAGATATGATCGCCATGATCATAGAAAATTTCGCTACATGGGCCACAAGGTCCGGTATCACCCATCTGCCAGAAGTTATCAGACGCAAACGCGCCACCTTTATTATCACCAATACGGATCATATTTTCAGGTGCAACACCAATTTTTTGCGTCCAAAGTTCATAGGCTTCGTCATCTGTTTCATAAATGGTGACACATAAGCGATCTTTTGGCAGCTTGAGGGTTTCAGTTAAAAAGGTCCATGCAAAACGGATCGCATCTTCTTTAAAATAATCGCCAAAACTGAAATTACCCAACATTTCAAAAAAAGTGTGGTGACGAGCGGTATAACCCACATTGTCTAAATCGTTATGTTTACCACCAGCACGAACGCAACGTTGTGATGTTGTTGCTCGGCTATAGTTGCGCTTATCCATACCGAGGAACACATCTTTAAACTGATTCATACCCGCATTGGTAAATAACAGTGTTGGGTCGTTAGTGGGAACGAGCGAGCTGCTATCAACAACCTGATGTCCGTTATCTTCAAAGTACTTTAAAAATGCACTTCTTAACTCTGCTGTAGTCTGAAACATGAAATGGCCCTGAATAGAGAAAATACAAAAGTAACGAGCTTGATATGCAAGCTAGTAAATGTAGGCATTATATACTGAATTTGTCGAAAGAAGCGAGTTGAGTCAGTTGATTATAATCTCGACAAAATCGATAGAATGACGATCTACTGACCCGAAAACGACAGAGATAGCGAACTCAATCCACTGATTATTTAAGCGGAATATGCATTTCTATCTTGTCGATAAATAAGCTCGTTGATCATGACTAGGACATAATTTGACTAATCAATCTGATAAGCAACCAAATCAAACGCATAAGAAACCAAGATAGTTAACATTTTGGCAAGTATGGTAATCAGCACAATCGTGATGTGATAAGAAATAATGTGATTAAAAAGGATGCTATTAAAAAGGATGTTATTTAGCCTAACCGACTTTTGATAGAGCAACTTGTCGCCGTACATTTCTCAAGCGCCCAACTTTACTTAAAAATGATTCAATCACCTTAACATTAGCAAACACAAATAAATGCTTACCAAGGGTGTTAAAGGCATTAGATATTTTGTTTGCTTAAAGCGGTGTTGACTATAGCTGGCATGATTAGCCATTGTGCATAACAAGTGTCACTTAAAAGGCTCCGAGTTTGCCATTATCTGCAACATTTAGACTGGATGACTTTTAAAATATGGTGAGTGTAAAGATGGTGAGTGCGTGTAATGAGGCGACTTTATGGCGTCAAATTTCGCGGCGCGCAGAAGCGCTACCGCGATAAATATGACTGGCTAATTTAGAATACTTCACCTGTTTCAAGGTCAATATTCTCATCACTTTCAGTGGTTGAGTCTGATGAGTTAGCCCCACCATTCAATAACATGCCACGAAGAGTGATATTAATTTCATCGGCAATAGCTGGATTTTCAGTCAAAAATTTACCAGCATTGGCACGGCCTTGACCAATTTTTTCGCCTTTGTAGCTGTACCAAGCACCGGCTTTATCAACCAGCTTGTGTGCAACACCTAAGTCAACTAGTTCGCCGGTACGGTTAATACCTTGTCCATAAAGGATCTGGAATTCAGCTTGCTTAAATGGAGCTGCAATCTTATTTTTAACCACTTTAACGCGAGTTTCATTACCGATGACTTCATCGCCATCTTTAATCGCACCGGTACGACGAATATCTAAACGAACAGATGCGTAGAATTTAAGTGCATTACCACCAGTGGTCGTTTCTGGACTACCAAACATTACACCAATTTTCATACGAATTTGGTTAATAAAAATAAGCAGTGTGTTTGATTGCTTAAGGTTACCAGCAAGTTTGCGCATCGCTTGGCTCATCATACGCGCAGCAAGGCCCATATGCGAATCACCAATTTCACCTTCAATTTCTGCTTTTGGTGTTAATGCCGCAACAGAATCGACAACGATTACGTCTACCGCACCTGAACGCGTTAACGCATCACAAATTTCTAGTGCTTGTTCGCCTGTATCTGGCTGTGAACAAAGTAAGTTATCAATATCTACGCCTAGCTTTTTGGCATAAATTGGGTCAAGAGCATGTTCAGCATCAATAAACGCACAGGTTTTACCTTCGCGTTGCGCTGCGGCAATCACTTCAAGAGTTAATGTGGTTTTACCTGATGACTCTGGGCCGTAAATCTCAACGATACGTCCCATTGGTAAACCACCCGCACCAAGTGCGATGTCCAATGAAAGCGAACCGGTAGAGATAGTTTCAACATCCATTGTGCGATCTTCGCCCAACTTCATAATTGAGCCTTTACCAAATTGCTTTTCAATTTGGCTTAATACGGCGGCTAGCGCTTTCTCTTTGTTTGGATCAACCTTCATTATAAAACCCTCTTAAGGCATTCAATACGTTTAGTAAAATGCTATTTTGACTTAGGTGAAATGATGTAAACCATTTCATTATGTTCATCAGTATACTGTATAGTCATACAGTATCAAGTGCTGAGGGCAATTTTTTTTAAACCTTAGTGAATTGCCTTTTTACATCAATATTTTATCTCCATATACTTTTTTGTTTGAATCTATTTATACCCTAGGGGCAAATATTGTTAAGATTAGCCTCATAAGATTTACGTCCTAAGATTGATTAATAGTGAAGTGTTCATAATGACAGTGATTGATACCAGCGATTTAGAAAAACACACCCCGATGATGCGTCAGTATTTAGGCTTAAAAGCGGCCCATCCTGATATGTTATTGTTTTACCGAATGGGTGATTTTTATGAGTTGTTTTACGATGATGCTAAGCGCGCTTCTGAAATGCTGGGGATTTCACTTACTGCTCGCGGAAAAAGCGGCGGCGATCCTATCCCAATGGCTGGAATCCCCTATCATGCTGTAGAAGGCTATTTAGCTAAACTAGTCAATATCGGCCAGTCTGTAGCCATTTGTGAGCAAATTGGTGATCCTGCGACATCAAAAGGCCCAGTTGAGCGCCAAGTCGTACGCATTGTGACTCCAGGTACCTTAACGGATGAGGCTTTACTTCAAGAAAAACACGACAATTTACTGGCGGCGCTTTATCAAGGTAAAAACGGTTTTGGATACGCTACCTTAGATATTTCATCAGGTCGTTTTGTGGTTGCTGAATTACCCACTCGTGAAGCCCTAGAAGCTGAATTACAACGCACTAATCCTGCCGAGTTGCTCTACAGTGAAGATTTTACTGACATGTTATTAATCAATAATATGAAAGGTATTCGTCGCCGTCCAGAGTGGGAGTTTGATTATGATACTTGCGTAAATTTACTGCTTGGTCAATTTGGTACCAAAGATTTACATGGCTTTGGTATTAGTGATGCACGCTTAGCATTACAAGCTGCTGGTTGTTTAATGCAGTATGTCAAAGATACGCAAAAGATGGCACTGCCACACATTAATTCGATTGTGCGTTTTAACCAATCTGAATCCATTATTTTAGATGCCGCGACGCGACGTAACTTAGAATTAACGCAAAACTTGTCTGGTGGGCGTGAAAATACCCTGTCGTGGGTACTCGATAATACTGCCACACCTATGGGCAGTCGCATGTTACAACGCTGGATCCATGAGCCACTTCGAAATAGACAAACGATTCAATATCGCCATAACGCCGTAAGCGAGTTGATTGAGCAAGATATATATCACCCCCTGCATGAGCAGCTGAAGGTTTTAGGCGATATTGAACGTATTATGGCTCGTTTGGCACTGCGTAGCGCCAGACCTCGTGATTTTTCACGTTTAAAGCAAGCGCTAGCACTGCTACCTGAAATTCAACAAACATTAGCCGTTTGCCAACAACCAAGATTGACAGCTTTAATTCAATTATTGGGTGAGTTTCCAGAACAACACGATTTATTAGCACGCGCAATTGTTGATAATCCGCCAGTATTAATTCGTGACGGTGGCGTAATCCGAACGGGCTACAACAATGAATTAGACGAATGGCGTAAGTTAAGTGAAGGCGCAAGTGATTATTTAGTCGAACTTGAAGCTCGCGAGAAACAACAAACTGGAATTAACACTTTAAAAGTAGGTTATAACCGCGTCCATGGTTACTACATTGAAGTCAGCCGTTTACAAGCTGATAGAGTGCCACTAAGTTATCAACGTCGCCAAACCCTTAAAGGCACCGAACGTTATATCACTCCAGAATTAAAAGAATACGAAGAAAAGGTACTCTCAAGCCAGGGCAAAGCGCTCGCACTTGAAAAACAACTGTGGGAACAACTTTTTGACTTATTGCTACCTAAATTACAAGAGTTACAACAGTTTGCCAGTGCCGCGGCCGAATTAGATATATTAAGTAATTTTGCCGAGCGTGCAGAAACCCTTAATTATCAATGTCCACAAATGACGCAGGATATTGGTATTCATATCAATGCTGGACGCCATCCTGTGGTAGAGCGCGTCAGTCAAGCGGCATTTATTGCTAACCCTGTGGTATTAACACCTAAACGGCAAATGCTTATTGTAACTGGCCCTAATATGGGCGGTAAATCAACCTATATGCGTCAAGTGGCACTGATTACATTAATGGCACACATAGGCTGTTTTGTTCCTGCTGACTCAGCTCAAATTGGTGAAATCGATCGGATATTCACCCGTATTGGCGCATCTGACGATTTAGCATCTGGTCGATCCACCTTTATGGTTGAAATGACCGAAACGGCTAATATTTTGCATAATGCGACCGCAAACAGTTTAGTGTTAATGGATGAGATAGGCCGCGGTACTTCAACCTATGATGGTTTATCGCTGGCATGGTCTGCTGCAGAATATCTCGCGAAAAATGTCAGTGCACTGACATTATTTGCCACTCATTATTTTGAACTCACCCAACTGCCAGAGCTGTTACCATCAGTAATGAATGTGCACCTAGATGCAATAGAACACGACGACACAATTGCCTTTATGCATTCAGTGCAAGAAGGTGCGGCAAGTAAAAGTTATGGCTTACAAGTCGCGGCGCTAGCCGGGGTTCCCGCTGCGGTCATTAAGGCGGCAAAACAAAAGCTACATCAACTTGAAAATAGGGATATGAGTTCACCACAACATAATCAGGCTCAAGTGAATATGAATTTATTACCACCAATGCCAGAGCCATCAGCAGTATTGGAAAAGTTAGCACTAATTAACCCTGATGATTTGACCCCTAAACAGGCATTAGATTATTTATATGAATTGAAGCGCTTAAACAACGTGAGCTAACAAATAGTGCTAGTGATTTTTCGCGACGATAGCAACGGTGGAAGTCTGCAGAGACTTCCATTTGATATTTACGATTAACTGACGCAAGCCCACTATTAATTAGCTCTTAGCAATATACTGCATCAAAAGGATAAACGTACCGAGGGAATGAGACAGGCATAAAATAGGCTATAGACAATAGGATAGTCTTTCTAACAAGTTGCTGAACTGAGCTTAAATTGTCATATCGAATAGTGATCAATCGATCACAATCACATCAATCACGTTGGTATTGATTGTCGGGATAAACCTAAACACATGAGTAAAAAGTAATCTCTCATATAGGCTTTACCCGCATATCAACAATAGCTTAAGTTAACGTTATCCAAAATTTAGCTATCACAAATGATTCAAGTTAAATTAATTAATCACCAGTAACTTAATTATGACAGTAACTTAGTTATGACAGTAAACGTTCACTGTCCATTAGTCTCTGAATAATGCTTCAACAGAAAGCCCTTGAGCGCCCAATAAATCTTTTAAACGTTTAAGCGCTTCCACTTGAATTTGACGCACACGTTCACGTGTTAAACCAATTTCAGCACCAACATTCTCTAACGTTGAAGGTTCATATCCAAGCAAACCAAAGCGTCTCGCCAGTACTTCACGTTGTTTAGTATTAAGCTCATTTAACCATCCAACTATCGAATTCGATAAGTCTTCATTTTGCACCCGATAATCCGGGCCTACTGAATCGTCATCAGCAATAACATCTAATAAAGCCTTCTCATTATCGCCGCTCAGTGGTGTGTCGACAGAAGTAATTCGTTCATTTAGTTTCAACATGCGACTGACATCACCCGTCGACACATCTAACTTTTCTGCAATTTCTTCTGCAGTCGGTTCGTGGTCAAGTTTTTGCGCCAGCTGTCTTGCGGTGCGTAAGTAAACATTTAATTCTTTAACTATATGGATAGGCAGGCGAATGGTGCGGGTTTGATTCATAATTGCCCGTTCAATTGTTTGTCTGATCCACCATGTAGCGTAAGTAGAAAAACGGAAACCACGCTCTGGGTCGAACTTTTCTACCGCTCTAATTAAACCTAAATTGCCTTCTTCAATAAGATCGAGCAACGCTAATCCGCGGTTGTTATATCTTCTGGAAATTTTAACGACAAGACGGAGATTACTTTCTATCATGCGGTTGCGAGATTTTTCGCAGCCTTTGAGGGCTTTACGTGAAAAAAATACTTCTTCCTCTGCTGTTAGTAGCGGGGAAAAACCTATTTCACCTAAATATAATTGAGTGGCGTCTAAATTTTTCTGTAAGTCATCTTGGACTTTTTCTTCAATATCGAGTTGTTGCACCAAATTAGCATCATCGGTTGCAACTTCTGGTGGTTGTTTAGCTAGATCGACAAGACATTCTGCTGAAGCAGTATTATTTTTGCGGCTCATAATTGCTCTCCCAAACCTAATTTATGTTATTTAATCTACTGCACTCGCTTATCCTCCGTTATTTATGTTGCTAAACAATTACTGTTTAGGTAGATATCGTAATGGGTTGACAGACTTACCATGAAAGCGCACTTCAAAGTGAAGCATAACTTGATTAGTCCCAGTACTGCCCATTTTTGCAACTGTTTGACCTGCCGTCACATATTGCCTTTCCTTAACCACTATCGTGTCAGCATGCGCATAAGCACTTAAAAAATCATCATTGTGTTTGATAATCACTAAATTGCCATATCCGCGCAGTGCATTACCTGCATACACGACTTTCCCATCTGCAGCGGCTTTAATAATATCACCGCGATTACCTGCAATCTTAATACCTTGATTGCCTTGTTCTGAAGCCGAAAAATACCCGATTATCCGACCTCTAACTGGCCAATGCCATAATTGAACTTGTTGTGGTAAATTTGCGACAGAACCACTTGTATTTTGGTTAATTGTTTGTTGGGTAGTTGTTACAGAATACGCAGGCTTGACTTTGTGATCAAGCTCTTTTTTCGTTCTGCTTGAAACAGCTGCTGTGCCTGACTTTGAAGTGACTACTGACTTTATTGTTTCTGATTTTGAACCAATTGAACTGGCAATATATGGCTTATTAATGGCTTGAGTTTGAACAGAAGCAACCTGAGTTTGAGGGGTACGAACAGCTGGCGTTGGACGATTACTTTTGGCCGCTAAATGAAGTATTTGGCCAGGATATATAGTATAAGGAGCCGATAAATGGTTCAAGCGAGCAACTTCGGCAAAATGGCGTCCAGCTCCCCAAGCGATTGAATAAAGGGTGTCGCCTTGCTGTACTTTATATTTATCGGTTTTTAATGACCCTTTATGGTAACGAGGTCCATGATTTTTTGATGATAAACTGTCAACCGGCGCAGGACGATCTGCTTGAAAGCTGCATCCTGTGAGCATAATTGCTAAGACCATAAAGTTTGGCCAACCGGTATTCATCAAACAAAATCCTTACAGAGAAAAATACATGATTGTTAAGCTAAAACAAGCTTATTCCAAACGAACATCAGGTTCACTAACCAAAACTCAACTGTGTCGAATTGACTACGCCAAATCTCCGTTAATAAGCGGCACAAATTTAACCGCCTCAATAATCTCAGATTGGAATGATTGTCCAATACGGGTAATTTTGAGTAATTGTTGGATGTCTTCTCCAACAGGAATAATTAAAACTCCATGTTCAGCTAATTGTTCAAGCAAGGCTTGAGGCACTGTTGCCGCAGCAGCAGTCACCATAATGCCATCAAATGGACCGCGATTTGGCCAACCTTGCCAACCGTCACCGTATTTAAATGACACATTATGTAAATCGAGACGCTTTAAACGTTGCCGAGCTTGTATTTGCAATGCCTTTATTCGCTCAATAGTACAGAGCTCAGGAATTAATGACGCTAAAACGGCAGCTTGATATCCTGATCCTGTACCAACTTCGAGCACTTTTTGAGGTTGGTGCTGCATTAACAGCTCTGTCATTCGAGCAACGATATAAGGCTGTGAAATAGTTTGTCCCTGCCCTATAGGTAACGCGGTATTTTCATAGGCTTTATGCTAGCGCACCATCAAGAAACATCTCTCGTGGTGTAGTCGCGACAGCATGCAATACTGCAGGATCTTTAATTCCTGCCTCCGCCAACTTTTTGGCCAAATTAAGTGCTGATGTTGATGCTACCCCGGGTCATATTTTTATTATCCAATCGGCTAATCCATCAAGTTGATTGTATGCTGTTAAGTCAACGGTTAGCGGAGTTATCGAAACATAACCTGCTGCGACTGCACCAAAATCAGTTCCATCACCCGCATCTTGTTCACTGCCAACTGGCCCGAGCCAGTATATATCTTTACCCGCTGGATCTTGGGTTTTTATCATACCTTCAGCTTTATGCCTGGCCCCCAGACGGGTGACTTTAATCCCTTTAATTTGTGTTAAAGGCAAATCAGGAACATTAACATTTAAAATTTGATCGCGGCTAATTGGGTGAGACAGTAAACCTTTTACGATTTTCACGGCATAAATTGCAGCGGTATCATAGTGAACGAGTGATTTACCCGCCAGTGATATAGCAATAGCGGGTAAACCTAAAAAACGCCCTTCCATGGCTGCTGCAACAGTACCAGAATATAAGGTATCATCGCCCATATTCGCTCCGGCATTAATACCAGAAACCACAATATCGGGCTCGACATCACAAAGCTGTCTAATCGCAAGATGGACACAGTCTGTGGGTGTGCCGTTAACAGAAATACAGCCGTTATCTAAGTTATTAATTCTTAATGGATTAGTCAAGGTTAATGAGTTACTTGCTCCCGAGCAATTACGATCAGGTGCAACCGTTAATACTTGCGCAAACTCACTCAGTGCCTGGCTTAACGCAATAATACCGGGTGCATTAACACCATCATCATTACTGACTAAAATATTAATCATTCATTAACACTCTTCATTTGTTTTAGCTTGTTGATCTGCAACCATCACTTTTCGCTGTGACTCTTGGACATCTTGATAATCAACCAGTTCACGAAGCACTGATGTAGCATAACTCCCTGCTGGTAATATAAATTCAAGTGTTAGCGTATCGGCGTCAAATTGCCATTTCATTCCTTGAGGTTCAAGCAATAAAGGCCGTCTTTCTTGTGACAAACCCGCTTCTTCGAGGCCCTGAAGATCAGCTGAAAATTCGGCTAACGGCATCATTTCTACTGCTAATGCATCACCTTGTGCTAATGGTGTTCCCCTGCCCCACAATGGTGCTGCAAGTTGAATATCTTTTTCTGCTAAACGAGTTGTCAGAACGTCATCCCAAGCTTCCACAGTAAAATAGCTTTTACTGCCGGCTAACATCACACAATCGCCTGTTAATGTCTCGATATGATGATTGGCGAGGCGAAATGACACCACTTGGTTAAATATATTGGAACGCACAGCCGATAAATACATGCTGCGTTTGTGACGATCTTTTATATTTCGACCACCACTGAGCATTTGTCGGCCTAAGATAAGGTTTTTACCATCATGGCCAAAACGTTGTTCACCAAAATAATTAGGCACACCCAGTTTAGCAATCTGCTGTAAACGCATGTCAACATCGGTAGCATCAGTAATATTTCGTAATGTCAGCACAAACCGGTTGCCAAGTAATGCGCCTATACGCAGTTTTTTGCTATGACGGCTACTCGATAAAATCGTTAGCTTTTCATCATTTAGCTGAGCCCACTCTGGTGTTTCTTTACCAGGAATGCGGATCCCGAACCATTGTTCAGTAATGGCATTTTTGTCTTTTTGGCCAGCATAAGTCACTTCTTTTGGATGAACCTTAGCAAATTTAGCTAATATCTCAGCAACATAAACCGTATTCATGCCATTTTTGCGCACGTGGAGCATATGATGTTCACCTTCGCCAGTTGGCGTAAAAGGCAAAATTTCTTGGACAATAAAATCACTGTTATGGGTACGTAAATCAGCTTGGCTTATTGGTTTACCAAATAGGTAATGTAATTCTTTCATGTGACAGAACTCTCTATATATTTTTAGGTTATTGGCTCTTCATCAACACAACAGCTTCAACGGCAATGCCTTCTTTACGCCCAGTAAAACCAAGTTTTTCGGTGGTCGTCGCTTTTACATTAATATTATCGATATCGGTTTGTAAATCGACACTTAAACACTGACGTATCGCTTCAATATGAGGCGCCATTTTAGGTGCTTGCGCAATAATAGTCACATCGAGGTTACCTAAAACAAACTGCTTTTGCAGTGCAAGTTGATAGCAATGTTTCAATAACTCTCGGCTATCTGCACCAGCAAAATTAGCATCGGTATCAGGAAAATGTTTACCTATGTCGCCTAATGCCATCGCACCTAATATGGCATCGCTAATAGCATGCAGAACGACATCACCATCAGAATGAGCTATCAGCCCACTTTCATAAGGCACCGTAACCCCGCCTAAAATAAGCGGGCTGTCACCGCCAAATTTGTGTACATCAAAACCATGACCGATACGAATATTCATTTCAAAACCTTACGTTAACTGACTATCAGGTGATATTAACGACTCGAGCTAAATCTGTTAAATTTATTGTTGTGACATAAACAAAACTGCCAATTGTAAATCATCTGGATGAGTCACTTTAATATTATCCACCCGACCACTGACCAACCCCGGCATAACACCAGCCCATTCCATAGCACTGGCTTCATCTGTAATAGGGGCCTGCGCCGCTAATGCTGCTGATAAATGGCGGCGTAAAATTGATGCTGGGAAAAATTGTGGGGTGAGCGCATGCCATAACAAGGTGCGATCGACAGTATTAACAATATGACCACTGGCATCACTGCGCTTCATGGTGTCACGAACCGGTGCCGCCAAAATAGCGCCTTGAGGATAAATGTCTACAGACTCAATTAATCGACTGATATCGGTTAGGGTAACACAAGGCCTGGCGGCATCATGGACAAGCGCCCACGCGTCTGGATGATGACTATAAACATAGTCTAATGCGGCTAAAACTGAGTCGGCACGCTCTCCACCACCCACAACTTGGATTAACTTAGGATGCTGAGATTGCGGTAATTGGCTGAAATAATGATCTTGTGGATGCAATGCAACAATGACTTGTTCTATTTCAGGATGAGCGAATAATGTATCTAATGTATGAGCGAGAATACTTTGTTGACCAAGCATTAAATATTGCTTAGGTTTGTCAGCACCCATGCGGCTGCCAATACCTGCAGCAGGTACAATAGCGAAAATAGAACGAGGATTGTTGCGCATATTAGCAGTACCAAGATTGAAAGTAATATGATTGAGGGTTATACCTGCAGTACCACATAAGGTTAACGATTAAATTGGTTGCGTTCACGCAGCTCACTGCCTACAACTCGATAAAACGTCTCGCCTTCTTTAACCATACCTAACTCGTTACGGGCACGTTCTTCAATGGCTTCTGTGCCACTTTTTAAATCAATAATTTCTTCTTTAAGGATTTGATTTCGAGCAACAAGCTTGTCATTACTTTGTTCTTGCGCCGCGATTTGCGTTTGCAAGACGACATATTCTGAAAAGTTGTTATCGCCCTGCCAAAGCCGGTACTGTAAAAGTGATAATAAACAAATCAATAAAAATATTAGTTGTTTCATAATATTAAGTTATGTCGAAGTAACCCCTAGAAAATATGACTGTTATAGTACAACAAAAAAGGCCACCAAGTGGTGGCCTTTTTAAGCTAAAGCAAAAATATTATGCTTGGCCTTTGACTTCTTTAAGACCGTTATACGGTGCTTTTGAACCTAAAGCTTCTTCAATACGCAGCAATTGGTTGTATTTAGCAACACGGTCACTACGGCTTAGTGAACCGGTTTTGATTTGACCTGCCGCGGTACCAACAGCTAAATCAGCAATCGTTGAATCTTCTGTCTCGCCGCTACGGTGAGAGATAACAACCGTAAAGCCTGCATCTTTAGCCATTTTAATTGCAGCCAAAGTTTCAGTTAATGTACCGATTTGATTGAATTTAATCAGGATAGAGTTAGCAATACCATTATCAATACCACGCTTAAGAATTTTGGTATTGGTTACGAATAGATCATCACCGACTAATTGGATTTTATCGCCCATTAGTTTAGTTTGGTGAGCAAAACCATCCCAGTCAGACTCATCAAGACCGTCTTCGATAGAAACGATTGGGTAACGTTGCGTCAAACCTTGTAAGAAGAAGTTAAATTCTTCAGAAGTAAATTTCTTACCTTCACCTTTAAGATCATAGATGTTTGCTTCTTTGTCGTAAAACTCAGATGCAGCACAATCCATCGCTAAAGTGATGTCTTTGCCTAACTCATATCCGGCGTTGGCAACAGCAACTTTGATTGCCGCTAGAGCCGCTTCGTTAGAGGCTAGGTTAGGTGCAAACCCACCTTCATCACCAACAGCAGTTGAGTGACCGTCAGCTTTTAATACTTTAGCTAGGCTGTGGAATACTTCAGCGCCCATACGTAAGCCTTCACGGAACGTCTTAGCGCCAACAGGCTGGATCATAAACTCTTGGATATCAACGCTGTTATCAGCATGCTCGCCACCATTGATGATGTTCATCATTGGAAGAGGCATAGAGTAAACACCTGGAGTACCGTTTAAGTCAGCAATGTGAGCATATAAAGGAACGTGTTTAGCCGCAGCAGCCGCTTTAGCAACAGCAAGAGACACTGCTAAAATCGCGTTCGCGCCAAATTTTGCTTTGTTCTCTGTTCCATCCAAGTCAATCATGATTTGGTCAAGTTCAGCTTGAGCCAATGCATCTTTGCCTTTTAACGCTTCTGCGATTGGGCCATTAACAGCGGCAACAGCCTTAAGAACACCTTTACCTAGGTAACGCGCTTTGTCGCCGTCACGAAGTTCTAAAGCTTCGCGACTACCGGTCGATGCGCCAGATGGCGCTGCAGCCATACCGATAAAACCGCCTTCTAAATGCACTTCTGCTTCAACCGTTGGGTTACCACGAGAATCCATAATCTCGCGACCAATCACTTTAATAATGTTAGCCATAATTCCCTCGTACTTTGTGTAAGTAAATTAAAAAATTAAAAGAAATAAAAAGTTAATACCAATAAAAATACATACAACACTAAAAACAGTAGACTTATTGGTATATAACTTTCAGTTCTGTAATTTAAATTCGAATATCACTTAGGATAAATCGAATTAGACTTTGCATCAACTTAGTTTTGACTACTGTGATACAAGATTGAGGCTATTATTTGATCTAACGCAAGTATCGTGCATAAAAAAGCCGCTAATGCATGCATTAGCGGCTAGTTCATTAAGCGATATCGCGTTTTTGATACGCATAAGAAGCGGCAATAAACCCTTCAAATAATGCATGACCGTCGCGTGGGGTTGAAGTGAATTCCGGATGGAATTGACTTGCCACAAACCATGGATGATTTGGTAGCTCGATCATCTCAATCAATTTACGATCAGATGATAAACCACTAAACACTAAACCGGCCTTTTCAAGACGCTCAATGTAGTTGTTGTTGACTTCGTAACGGTGACGATGACGCTCAACGCAAGTTGTAGCCTTGTAGGCTTCAGCGGCTTTAGTTCCTTGTTTCAAATGACATAACTGAGCGCCTAAACGCATAGTGCCACCTAAATCAGAAGACTCATGGCGCGTTTCAACATCACCTTCTTCGTTAATCCACTCGGTAATTAATCCCACTACTGGATGAGGTGTTTGCGAGTTAAATTCAGTCGAATGTGCGCCTTCTAAACCTGCCACATGACGAGCAAATTCAATTAATGCCACTTGCATACCTAAACAAATACCAAAATACGGTAGGTTGTTTTCACGGGCAAATTTGGCAGCAAAAATCTTACCTTCAACACCACGTTCACCAAAGCCGCCTGGGACTAAAATACCGTCCAGACCTTGTAATACTTCTTCGCCTTTAGCTTCAACGGTTTGTGAATCAATGTACTTAATGTTCACTGTTACGCGTTTTTTCAAGCCCGCATGTTTCAAGGCTTCGTTAACCGACTTGTAAGCGTCAGGTAATTCAATATATTTACCAACCATACCAATAGTCACTTCACCATTTGGATTGGCTTCTTGATAAATAACATTTTCCCACTCAGACAAATCAGCTTCGTTACATTCTAAATTAAAACGTTTGATGACCAAGTCATCTAATCCTTGTGAACGCAATAGCGCTGGGATTTTATAGATGCTATCAACGTCTTTTAACGAAATAACTGCACGTTCTTCAACGTTACAGAATAACGAAATTTTGGCTTTTTCATTCGCAGGGATAGCACGGTCGCCACGGCAAACCAACACATCTGGAGCAATACCAATAGAACGTAACTCTTTAACAGAGTGTTGCGTAGGCTTAGTTTTAATTTCACCCGCAGCGCCTAAGAATGGCACTAAGGTTAAATGCATAAATAGAGTGCGTTCACGTCCTAGCTCTGCACCTAATTGACGAATAGACTCAAGGAAAGGTAATGATTCGATATCACCTACCGTGCCACCGATTTCCACAATCGCCACATCATGGCCTTCTCCACCGGCTAACACTTTTTCTTTAATCGCGTTAGTAATGTGAGGAATAACCTGAATGGTTGCGCCTAAATAATCACCACGGCGTTCTTTACTAATCACTTCTTCGTAAATACGCCCAGTGGTAAAGTTATTACGACGATTCATTTTAGTGCGAATAAAACGCTCGTAATGACCTAAGTCAAGATCGGTTTCAGCGCCATCTTCAGTCACGAATACTTCACCGTGCTGAGTCGGGCTCATGGTACCCGGATCGACGTTAATATAGGGGTCAAGTTTCATAATGGTTACATTGAGGCCACGCGCCTCTAAAATTGCTGCGAGCGAAGCCGCTGCAATGCCTTTACCTAGTGATGAAACAACGCCACCAGTAACGAAGATATACCTTGTAGTCATGCTGAACCTGAGAAATTGTGTTGGAATAAACGTGCTTGTAAGAAAGCACTAGGACGGGGCGATATTATAGCAAAGCCACCTCGTTTCGACAAACTTAAACGCGCTAATTTTAGCTTAATTTATGTTTTCGTGTTGTTTTACACGATTCCAGTAGTGGTCTAATTGCTCTAAGCTGTGTTGCTCTATTGGTTTTCCACTTAGGGCAACACATTGTTCAACCCCTCTGAATCGCCGTTCAAATTTATGATTGGCTTGACGCAATGCTTGCTCGGGATCAACCTTTAAGTGGCGCGCAAGATTGACCACTGCAAACAATAAATCGCCCATTTCATCGACTATTCTCGGTTGATAAAAATCAGGATCTTGATGTCGTTGATTAACTTCTACCAGTACTTCATCGATTTCTTCATGTATTTTAGCCACCACAGGCTCAAGCTCGGCCCAATCGAACCCCACTTTTGCCACTCGATGTTGTATTTTTCGTGCTCGACTGAGTGCCGGTAATGCGTGAGGAATATCATCTAAAGCGGAATGCAGTTGCTTTTGCTGACGTTCTGAGGCTTTTAATTTATCCCAGGCTTGGCTTAAATCATCGGTATTGGTGATTGCCGCAGGTGCTTGGGTTTCTGGTTGGCCAAACACATGGGGATGACGACGAACCAACTTATCACTAATACGCTCAATCACTGTGGCAAAGTTAAACATGCCTTGCTCTTGGCCTAATTGGCAATAAAACACCACCTGAAATAATAAATCACCCAGTTCATCAGGTAATTCCTGCCATGCTTTGCGCTCAATAGTATCCACTACTTCATAAGCTTCTTCTAAAGTAAAAGGCACTATCGTTGTAAAGTCTTGGGCAAGATCCCACGGACATCCTGATTTAGGGTCGCGCAATTGCTGCATAATGGTCAATAACGATTGAATATCTGCCACGATAGTGTCCTCTTTGAATAAGTAAAAAGGCACCTTCGTTAGAGGTGCCTTGATCGCGATAATGTGATTATCTGTGTCTTGATTATCTGCGAATTACCGTCTGTTAACTAAAGTCTGCGCGACTCAATCACGCCATCAACTTGGGATAACTTGGCGAGGATCCGTGATAAACCGTCTAAGTTGTACAACTCAAGTTCAACTTCTACCGTTGCGGTTTGAGTTTTCACGTCTGATGATGAACTCATGGCCATCACATTAGACTTTTCAGCAGCCAGCACTGTGGTTAAGTCACGTAACAAACCACTACGGTCATGTGATAGCACCCTAACGCGGATTCGATAACCACCAGAGTAGTTCTCGCCCCAAATCACATCGACGCTACGTTCAGGATGAGCACGCATTAACTCTTTGACTTGCTCGCAATCGCTGCGGTGCACTGAAATTCCCCGCCCCATAGTGATGTATCCAAAAATCTCATCACCAGGTACCGGTTGGCAACAACGAGCGATATGACTCATTAAATTACCCACACCATTAACTTCAACTTGGCCTTTGCTCGATTTTTTAGGTTTATGTGACGCTTTCTTGATGATGTCTTCAAGTAAATTTTCGTCTGTGTCAGCGACCTTACGAATTTTGGTGTCAGTGAAATTAACCACTTGGTTTAAGCGCAAATCGCCGCCACCGATGGCTGCCAACATGTCATCCATTGAATTTAAATTAAAGCGTTCTACCGCCACCGCGGCGTCTTTGACTTTTAAGCCAACGCGGGCCAATTCAGATTCAAGCATCTCCTTACCCGCAGCAATATTTTTGTCGCGATCTTGTTGCTTAAACCAGTGTTGAATTTTTGAGCGTGAACGTGACGACTTGATATAGCCTAAATTAAGATTGAGCCAATCACGTTTGGGGTTAGGCGTTTTTGAAGTGATAATCTCAATCCGCTCGCCCGTTTCCACTTGGTAAGTGAAGGGAACTATGCGGCCATCAACCTTAGCGCCGATACATTTATGCCCCACCTGCGAGTGAATATAGTAAGCAAAATCGAGCACGGTTGAACCTAAAGGTAAGTCAACTACTTCACCACTTGGGGTAAATACATAAACTCGATCTTCAAATACTTGGCTGCGGACTTCATCAACTAAATTACCGCTTTCGGCGACATCTTCTTGCCACTGCAGAATTTTACGCAACCAGTTAATTTTTTCTTCGTAACCCGTTTGCTTACTGTTACTCGCACCTTCTTTGTATTTCCAATGCGCAGCGACCCCAAGCTCGGAATCTTGATGCATTGCTTCGGTACGAATTTGAATTTCTACTGTTTTGCCTTCTGGGCCTACAACTACAGTATGAATCGATTGATATCCATTCGGTTTTGGATTGGCGACATAATCATCAAACTCACGAGGAATATGGTGCCAAAGATCATGCACAACCCCTAATGCGCCATAGCAATCTTGTAATCTTTCAGTGACGATACGTACGGCACGAACGTCAAAAAGCTCATCAAACTTGAGATCTTTGCCCTTCATTTTGCGCCAAATACTGTAGATATGCTTAGGACGACCGTACACTTTGGCGCGAATATCATCACTGTCTAAGCGTTGTTGTAATTGAGTCACAAATTTGTCGATAAACACTTCACGATCAAGGCGTTTACCATCTAATTGTTTGGCAATGTCTTTGTAAACCGTTGGATGCAAATAGCGAAAAGATATATCTTCTAGCTCCCACTTGAGCTGACCAATACCTAAACGATTAGCTAATGGTGCATAAATATCGGCAATTTCGCGGGCTAACAATACTCGAGTTTCTTCATCGGCGTTTTTAACCGCACGAAGCAAACATACACGCTCAGCCAATTTGATAACCACAGCACGCACGTCTTCAACCATAGCCAATAGCATTTTGCGGATGTTATCGATTTGCGGTTCTGCATCACGGGAGTTTTGACTGACTTTTAACGCGCCGATAGCATTCATGGTGACAACACTGGCAACAAGTTTTGCAAGATTTTCACCGTATTGCTCTACAATTTGCTCTTCATTGAGTACACCTGCATCGAGTAGCAGAAATAACACCGCTGCTTGGAGGGTTTCGATGTCCATATTCAGCGGCGCTAAAATCTCAATCATTTCGCGAGCGCGCGCAAGCAACTCTGTATGAGCCAGCTTGTTTTTAACCGGTAAGGCCTCAACTTGCTGGATCAATAATAATAATTTCTGAGCATCATCTTTGTCGTCGAGATATCGAGCGACCCACTCATCTAATTGGAATGCTTGCGTGTTAAAATGTGCTTCGCGAACAGATACCATGAACCCTTCCTTAGCCGCATGACCGACTGACAGACATTCAACCATATTGCCACATATAAAACTGTGTTTGTATGGCGCTAACAATAACTAAACGACCTATCTTGAAGCTCTACATACGTTTGTCAATTTAATCGCGTTTAGTTGAACAAATTTTTAGCATACCTAAGTTCCGATATCGCTAAAACGGCCTGTTTATTTATCTAATTCAAATAACACCATGGCTTCAATATGATGTGTTTGTGGAAACATATCCACTAATCCGACTTTAGCAATACGATAACCATTAGCTAATAATACACTACTGTCGCGAGCTAAACTTGCCGGATTGCATGAAACATAGACCACTTTCTTAGGTTGCATTTTCTGTAACCATTGTAAACTTTCGAAGGCACCGGCTCTGGCAGGATCAAGTAACAGTTTATCAATTTTCCCCAGCCAGGGTTGCGTCGATAAATCTGCACTTAAGTCTGCATGATAAAAAGTGACGTTATCCAGTTTATTGTCGATAGCATTTTGTTTAGCTTGTTGTACCATTTCAGGCACACCTTCAACAGCGACAACCTCAGCAGCCTTCAATGCCAAAGGTAAGCTGAAATTCCCCACACCACAAAACAAATCTAAAATGCGCTCGCCTGGCTGAGGGTCTAACCACGCAATAGCTTGATCTACCATGCTCTGATTAATCGCGCCGTTAACTTGCACAAAATTACCCGGGGTAAACGAACAACGTACCGACTCCTGTGCAAGATGGTAATAAGGTAACGTCACCGCATCATGAGTTTGTAACAAGGGATATAATTGGGTCAATTGACCGGCATCATCTTGCAATAATAAGTTAACTTGATGTTTCTCAGCAAAACCCGTTAACCAACGAATATCTGACGCGGGTAACACTTTCGTCACTCTTAATACTGCAAAATTACCGTTATCCGCTTGAGTGAGTTCAACGTGCCCCAAACTTGTCCGCGCTTTGAGTTGATTTAAATTAACCGCAAATGGCGTAATTAGTGCCGATAAAGACTCTGCTAATACAGGACACTGCTGAATAGAAACAATTTTATTGCTATTGGCTGCGCGAAACCCCAACTGCAGCCGGCGAGTGTTTTTATCAAATAATGTTGCCAGTCTGGCGCGTCGACGGTAATGCCAACTGTCACCCACGATAGGAGCTGCGACAACATCGGTCTCAATCGCTGAAGCAGTCGATGATTTACTCATAAGGTCGACTAAGGTCGTTTGTTTATGTTCGCGCTGAGCTTGTGTGTCCATATGCTGTAAATCACAGCCGCCACATTCATAATAATGCGGACAATGAGGTTTGACTCGATGAGCAGATGCAAGCTCAATCGCGATTAACTTAGCTTTAGAGTAGCTTTTCTTTTGTTCCACAAATTGCACTGTTGCCGTTTCGTCAGGCAACACACCAGGAATAAACACCACTTTGCCTTGATGCTGCGCTATACCTGCACCTAAATGGTCAAGTTGAGTCACACTGAGGCTTAGTTTTGTTGATAATTGCTTAGATTTGTTCGGTTTAGCTTGGAAAAATTGTGCCATTTCGGCCTCAGGTATTGAATAAAAAACTAGTCAAGAGTGCGCCATCTCTGGCAATCTAGACGCAATAATCGCGATTAAGTAACAGGGACATACCTAACAAACATGAAAAGTGCCAACAATATGACCAAATACAGCCTACGCTCTTGGGTTCTGGTACTTGCGTTAGCACCCACTATTGTCGTGGGTATTCTACTTGGAAGTTATTTCACGATAAACCGCTTTTATGAATTGGAACAAACCTTAATTGAAAAAGGCAGTAACATTGTCGAACCGTTAGCGATTGCCAGTGAATTTGGCATTATTAATCAAGACCGTGAATCAACTAAACTTTTACTCGCCGCTTCACAGATAAACAATGCATCCCTAATCCTCTCCATCGCTGTTTTTGATGCCAAAAACCAACTCTTTGTGACATCGCACTATCACAAAGATTTTGAAACCATGCGTTATAAGCAACCTTTGGCTAACTTGGTTGGAACAGAGCATGAAACCATTGGCGATACCTTAGTCATTCGAGTGCCAATAATATCTCATACTGGCTTAGAACTAAAACCGGTTGCCAACATCAATCGCCAGAATGACACTAATACCGATAATGCGTCGGCAAACAATGGCATGATTGCGCCGATTTACAACAACCAACAAGAAAAAATACTCGGCTATATTTCGGTATTATTAAACAAAGAAAACGCTCTGCTTGAACAACATAGAGCAGCAATAGCCGCATTTATTATCGTGTTGATTGGCGTACAGTTTAACTTATTTTTCACTTTCCGTTTAGTCAAATATGTTAACTACCCCATTACCGAAATGGTGCGAGTTGTTGCCAAAATTCGTGAAGGTAAACTCGATACTCGCCTTGAAGGAAATCTGATTGGCGAGCTCGATCTGCTTAAACGGGGTATCAATGCAATGGCAGGATCATTGTCTGAATATCACGATGAAATGCAGCAAAACATTGATCAAGCAACCTCAGATTTACGCGAAACCCTTGAACAAATTGAAATTCAGAACGTAGAACTCGATATAGCTAAGAAACGAGCGCTTGAAGCAAGCCGGATAAAATCAGAATTTTTAGCTAACATGTCGCATGAGCTTCGTACCCCACTTAATGGTGTCATAGGTTTTGCAAGACAGCTGTTAAAAACGCCACTGCATACCAGCCAGCTCGACTACATTAAAACTATTGAACGCAGTGCCAGTAATTTATTAGGGATTATCAATGACATTCTCGACTTCTCAAAACTAGAAGCCGGCAAAATGGTATTAGAGAAAATGCCATTTGCATTGCGTGAAACCCTTACCGAAACCTTGACCATTATTGCCGGAAGTGCTCAAGAAAAAGGCCTAGAATTAGTCATTGATATCGATGCCAATGTTCCTGAAAGCGTCAGTGGTGATGCCATGAGAGTGAGTCAAATTATTACCAACTTAGTCGGTAACGCCATCAAATTTACCGACAAAGGCAGTGTGATACTCAAAATCCACTTAGTGGGTCAGGACGACGATAATATTACCTTACGCTGCGAAGTTATTGATACTGGCATTGGCATTGATGAAAGTCAGCAAGAGTATCTATTTCAGGCATTTGGCCAGGCAGACTCATCGATTTCTCGCCGCTTTGGTGGCACTGGATTAGGTTTAGTCATTACCAAACGCTTAATTAACCAAATGGGCGGCCAAATAGGCTTTACCTCTGCGCCCGATAAAGGCTCAAACTTTTGGTTTATTTTACCGCTGGGGATCAGTCAATTTGAGATTGGTGAAGTACTGCCGGTGGATGTATTGCAACATAAATCAGTATTATTGTATGAACCACGAGAATTAACTCGCGACACTCTTAACCGTCGCTTAGTGTCATGGCAATTAATTATCACTAGTGTTGCCAATCCCGAAAACCTGACGTCGGTTTTGCAAAGTAAAAACAGCAAGTTTGATTACATCATCATTAGCTGTCATGGGTTTGCAGACAACGCAGCCTTTATCCATTTGTTACAACAAGCCAGACAGCATACTGACTGCCTTATTTTATTGCATGACTGTCTAGACCAAGACATGATAATCAATGTACTAAAAGTCAATGCAGATGTATTGCTCAACACTCCGGTTAGCGATTTTACCCTAGCACATCATTTAATCTATCCTCCAATGCCGTCAACCTTAGTGGCTTTACCTGAACAAATAAACCATGAGATTAGCAAACGCCAAAATGCATCCGTATTAGCCGTTGACGACAATATGGCCAACCTAAAGCTAATTGATACCCTACTCAAAGAGTTGGTCGATAATGTGGTCACAGTCAATAACGGCGCGGATGCGATAAAACAAGCAAACACACAAGTGTTTGACTTAATCTTTATGGATATTCAAATGCCAGGCACAGATGGCATCCGCAACCAAACAAATTCGTTCAGGATCTCTCAATCGAAATACGCCGATTATTGCCGTTACTGCACATGCTATTGCAGAAGAACGTGAGAACATATTAGCCAGTGGTATGGATGGTTTCCTTCCCAAACCTATTGATGAACTGTCACTAAAAAGCGTTATCAGTCGATGGATAATTAAACCGCAATTCACCCATTTTGATACTCATGTGCTCAATTGGGATTTATGTTTAACCCAGGCCAATCAAAAAACAGATTTAGCATTAGACATGTTAAAGATGCTAGTTAACTCATTACCTGAAACCACCGCAACGATTAATGAGGCATTAATTGCAAAAAAATGCCGAGGTACTTGTGCAAGCGGTGCATAAACTGCATGGCGCAACATGTTATTGCGGTGTACCTACGACACAAAAACTGTGCCGGGATATTGAGTCAGCATTAAAGCATAAAATTGCCATTGATGACTTAGAACCTGAAATACTAGAGTTACTTGATGAGTTAACTAAGGTAGAATCAGCAGCAAATCAAGTCATAAACCAGCTATCAGTGGATATACCCCATGACCAGTAAATCCGGTTTTTTCAAACGCCTAAAAGCGTTATCGTTACCTCAGAAGCAGCTTTTTGCTTTAGCATTGTGCCAACGAATGTTGCCTAACTACCAATTATTTTCTGAAGTGTGTGAATTTGGCCAACCGCAGGTGCTCAGTACAGCCTTAGAGTTACTGTGGCAAAGCCAGTATGACAAAAAACTTAAGTTCAATATTGACGTGCATTTACAACGCCTTGATGAAAATACTCCAGATCCTAGTGAATTTGAAGCCTATGGTGCTTACCCTGCCATGGATGCAGCAGTAGCCATTGCAACGCTAATGGGTGCTATAGACGGGAAAATTGAAGAAGATATTACTAATATTAGTAAGTTATCATCAAGCACTGTAGCAAATTACATTGAAGCAATTAGTGATGAATCATTAATGGATGAAGAACTTGATGAATTTGTATTTTCGCACCCAGTAATGGAAGAAGAAAAAGAACTACAAGGCATGTTACTCGACATTATCGAAGCTAACCCAGAAATCACCAGCGAACTGGTTAAAGGTTTACGTAAAGAGATTATCGAAGCCGGTGTGTCTAATATTGGCATTAGTCTATAGGGGCTGACTCCGATACTGCCAATAAACAACCAAGCCTGATGTTATTCAGGCTTTTTATTGAGTGTCACGCCATGAAATTTTTTATCACAGTTTCATTTTTATCCAGCCTGATAAAAAACCGATAATTGTACCTTAATCGTTAGTTATCTGCTGCAAATAGGCTCTTTCTTTGGGTTGAATCCAGTAAGTGCATTTTTACTGAACTTGAAATATTGTCATCAGCAAAAGTATTACAGGTCAGTTTGAGCCAAAAGTAAAAAATAAACACTCGTTTAACTTTAGCCTAATTGCATCCTCCTAGCAAAACGCAGTAAAGTGACCATATTGTCATTTTGTTAAGGAATTGCGTGGGATGTCCAGTATTCTTACCCCGCTAATCGCTGTATTTATCATTATGCTGCTTGGCAGTATTGTACAAAAATTGAGATTTTTGCCAGCCGACACCGATCTGATCCTCAATCAATTTGTCTACTACATTGCCTTTCCGGCAATTTTACTGATTGTATTAGCTGAAACACGCATTGAAGACATTATTCAATGGGGCTTTATTGGTGGCTTTAGTTTGGCGATGATCATTACCTATGCATTGGTGATTGCTGTGTCATTGTGGCGCAAACCTAAGCAGCAAGCCGTTGCGGCAATGCGCGCCTTAAATGCCACCTTTGGCAATACTGCATTTATTGGTATTCCATTACTGAGCTTGTTATTCCCAGGTAACAAGATCGCCTTAGTTGCCGCTGCCATTGCCAGCTTACTGTCGGTGTTTATGTTTGCCTTTGCCTTGGTCTCTATTGAACTGGCCAGCCGTGACAAAAAATCAACTGATCATGCCATCGTCATCATGGCGAATGCACTATGCAAAAATCCGATTGTACTGGGCAGCGTCATTGGTATCAGCCTATCGGCATTGCATATTACCTTACCAGAGAGTCTGGCATTAGTACTGCATCAAATAGGCAATACCTCAAGCCCTTGTGCACTATTTGCCATCGGAATGGTACTTGCTAAAGCGTTACGACATCAATCGTTCGCAAAAATGTTCAGTCTCGGACTTATAATAGAACTCAGTTTCATTAACTTACTCAAGTTATTTGTTCAGCCCTTGATTGCCTTTGGATTACTCAAATTCTTTGGCGTAGAGCATCAACTACTGATTATGGGAGTACTTTTAGCAGCCTTACCAACGGCAGCAAGCGTATATCTGTTGGCTGAACGATACCAAATTAATGCCAATGGAAGTGCTCAAGGGATTTTATATGGCACATTAATCACCTTTATCAGTTTGCCTATAATAGAAACACTTTTAAAATCCATTGCTTAATGTTCAACCGACTCTCGACGATAAAATAGTCAATAATAATTTTACCTCAACCACTTTACTGTATATAAAATCAGTATATACTGTTTATCAATACAGTGGTTTGGTCGTTTATTGACAGGAATTCATTATGCTTTGCCAACTCAGCATCAATAATTTTGCTATCGTGCGTTTTTTAGAACTCGATTTTAAAGCAGGTATGACAAGCATCACCGGCGAAACTGGTGCAGGTAAATCGATTGCAATCGATGCACTTGGGTTATGTCTTGGTAATCGTAGTGATGCCAATACTGTCAGACCTGGCGCCAGCAAAACCGAAGTGAGTGCAAGGTTTACCCTTGTCGATGTGCCTTTAGCTAAACGTTGGCTTGAAGATAGCGATCTCGATGCTGAAGATGAATGCATATTGCGTCGAACCATTAGCAGTGATGGCCGCTCAAGAGCCTACATTAATGGTAATCCAGTTCCTGTGACGCAATTAAAAGCCATCGGCCAGTTATTGATTGGTATTCACGGCCAGCATGCTCATCACGCTATGCTCAAAAGCGAACATCAATTAAACCTACTCGACAACTATGCTAATCACAAACTACTACTCGATAGTGTCAGTGCCAGCTACCAACGCTGCAAGCAAGTTGAAAACGAGCTGAAGGATCTTGAGCAAGCTCAGCATGAGCGTATTTCTCGTCAACAGTTACTCCAATATCAAGTTGAAGAGCTAAATGAATTCAACTTAGGCTTAGATGAGTTTGATGAAATAGAACAAGAACACAAACGCTTAGCCAATGGCACAGATCTAATTGAACGTTGCCAAGCGGGCTTGCATTTATTGACCGAAAATGATGATGCTAATATCGAATCACTACTCAATAAAGTGGCCACTATTGCAGATACGCTTCAAGGCTTCGATGAATCACTTAGCCCGATTAGCACTATGATCAATGATGCATTAATTCAAGTACAAGAAAGCGCTAGCGAAATTGAGAGTTATTTAAGTAGTTTAGAGCTTGATCCTGAACATTTCGCCTATTTAGAAAAACGCCTATCAATGGCAATGCAATTGGCGCGCAAGCATCATGTGAGTGCTGACAAGCTAGCGCTACATCATCAAGCGCTTATGAGTGAATTAGCCGAACTTGCTGACGATGAAACTAAATTAGATGAAATAAGACAACAACTTGCAGACACCAGAAATGCTTATCTAACTAATGCACAAAAACTCAGCCAAAGCCGCAGCCGTTATGCCAAGGAATTAGATAAGTTAGTCACTCAATCTATTCATGAACTCAACATGCCTAAGGGTAAGTTTACCATTCAGATTAATCATAATCCGCACAACATTTCAGTTAATGGCTGCGATAACATTGAGTTTATGGTGACCACTAACCCAGGACAACCATTGCAACCGATCTCAAAAGTCGCCTCTGGCGGTGAGCTATCGCGCATTGGATTGGGGATTCAAGTGATCACGGCGAAAAAAGTTGCCACTCCAACATTAATATTTGATGAAGTTGATGTGGGTATTTCAGGTCCAACAGCCTCTGTCGTCGGACGCATGTTACGCAGTCTTGGCGAGTCGACCCAAGTGTTATGCGTCACCCATTTGCCGCAAGTTGCGGGTAATGGTCATCAGCACATGTTTGTGAATAAATTTAATAAAGGTGGCAACACAGAAACGACCATGCAGGCCTTGGATAAAGAGCAACGGGTGAATGAACTTGCACGCTTATTGGGTGGCGATGTCATAACCGAAAACACCTTAGCTAACGCCCGTGAACTATTGCAATAATCGTTACGCACTTATAAAAAGTAAATCAATATGTTAACGTAAAGTTAACATGAATTTACGGATAAATCATAATGATCAAAGTAATAAAGGGCTTGGGTGTTGTTGTCGGACTAATTTGCAGCTTATTAGTATTTATTGTTGTCTGTTTAGTGGCCATTAACGCTACAGACAGAACAAAGTCACCGAACACGCTTTTAGTTGAAACTTGGTTAAAACAACAATCGATTGACCCTGCCCAAAATGGTTTTGTATATTTGCAAGCTTTTAGCGGCACTATTGAGGATGTAACGGCGAAAGAAATGGCCACGACATTAAGTTTCAATGATGAAGAAAATCAACTATTAAGCGATTACAAAAAATCGTGTTATCAAACAGATGTAGCAAGCTGTAATGAATTTATTGAAAAAAATAACGATAGTATTTTACAAACAATTAAGGCACATAAAGCCAATATCACTCATTATAACAAGCTGATTGCAATGCCTTATTGGCAAGAAGATATTCAGTATTTAACACCTGAGAGTCTATTTAAATGGTTACCACTACTTAACTTACGAGCAATCAGTGAACTTAGCGTTTTAATCAACTTTGACGGGGCCACTAAACTTAATGCTAATGAGGCCTTGTTAACATTTTTAACTACAGATGCTCAATTCTGGAATATGGTTTATCACTCATCTCGCTCTATAGTCAACCATATGATTGCCGTTAGCGTCATCAAATCTCAACTTAACTTTGCCAGCACTGTAGCTAAGACACTCGATAGCGCGTTTGTAAATAAAGTCACCACTTGGCAAACGCCATTCGAATTAACTAACAACGATTTTGAGAGAGTATTTTCTGGTGAATGGCAGTTTGCTCATAATGTCAGAGAACAAATGCTAATTGAAGTGCAGTCTGATGAAGTCGCCTTTTATGAAAAATGGCTAGCAGATGCTTTGTACAAGCCCACAGACAGTGACAACCTTATGGCTGAGTATATTGTAAGCTTAGTAAAGGAACCGGTTTCAACGAGCTCTGCTCACACGGTCATAAAGCCTGATTACTGCTCCCTTGACAATTATATAAAGCAATTATGGATGTCACGCTACAACCCGATTGGTAAATTATTTAACTGCACAGTTTATGAAACAGATTATAAGCAACGTTTGACTAATATCAATACTGAGTTAGAGCTATTGCGCACTAATCTACTTACCGGAACATCATCTTAATAAATTCACTTCGACTGATTTTATTGAATGCCGTTAGCGAAAAAGAGCACAAATGGGCTCTTTTTTGTTTTATAAATCTTTATATAAAGTGCTTAACCTGAAATCGAGATAAAGATGAGAAGGTAATAAAAATGAACTTATTTTGCCACCTCGCGCGCTAAACTTATTATTTTAACAAGATTCAGCATCTTGCGACTGAATGCATCGATAACAAGCCTATCAACTCAGTGAGGAAAACAAAGGACTTTTTGATAGTCGTTTGTTATCCAAAATTCAGGTTACTTATAAATAATAAACCGCAAGTTGCACCCCGATTAACGAAAATACACCCGCTAATACGTCATCAATCATTATCCCAAAACCACCATGCACTTTGGCATCGAGCCATCGGATAGGCCATGGTTTAATAATGTCCAAAAAGCGAAATAGTACAAAACCAAGTGCTAACCACATAAAACCTAAAGGGGCTGCAATCATGGTAATCATCAATCCAACAACTTCATCCCATACAATAGCACCATGATCGTGCACCCCCATGTCCTTAGCAGCTTTTCCACAAATGTAGAATCCAGCAAGCATGCTAATACAGGTAATGATTAGGTAATGGGTTAAGCTTAACTGTTGCATCAAAAGCACTAAAGGTATCGCAGCTAAAGTACCAAAGGTACCCGGCGCTTTTGCTGCTTTACCACTGCCAAAGCCTAGTGCCAAAAAGTGTATTGGATGGGCTAATGACAGCTTTTTAACAAATTTATCTTGGGTTAATAGTCTCATAATATTCACATTAGAAATGTACAAAGCCACGTGAAATGAGGTTAAATTCCTGGCCATCATCGACTAATTTTAATTTGTCACCGGCGCAGATTTGACCAATTTTAACGAATTTCACCCCAGCATGGATCAAAGCTGTATTGATTGCACCGCGCTGTGACTCAGGTACAGTAAATAACAGCTCATAATCTTCCCCGCCAGTTAATGCATAACTTAAAGCATCTTCGCGGCTGAGGTTGGCTTTGATTGATTTTGATAACGGAATTTTATTTACATCGATTGTCGCTCCCACTTTCGATGCCGTTAACACATGACCAATATCGGATATTAAGCCATCAGATAAATCAATTGCACTTGTTGCAAGCGTTCGCAGTGCTTGACCAGCCAAGACTCGAGGTGTGGGGTAATAATGTCGATTAATCAGGTATTCTTTATCTTCAGTATTGACGCTTTGGGCACCTCTGAGAATATCAAGACCCAAGGCTGAGTCACCTAAAGTACCAGTGACGTATATCCAATCGCCATTTTTGGCACCAGCACGAGTCAAGGCAGTGCCTTTTATCACTTGGCCATTAATGGTGATACTGATACTGCGCGGTCCCCGAGTGGTATCGCCGCCGATTAAGGCTATACCGTAGTATTCGGCAATCTCAAATAAGCCTTCACTAAAGCTGGCTAACCAGGGTTGATCAACGCTAGGTAGTGTGAGAGCTAAGGTAAACCAAGCAGGTTCCGCCCCCATAGCAGCAAGATCAGAAAGATTAACCGCTAACGATTTGTACCCTAAAGCATGGGCGGGGATGTCGGCTAAAAAATGAACTCCCTCAACGAGAGTATCACAAGAAATCGCAATGGATTTATTGTCTGCAGGATTCACTAACGCACAGTCATCGCCGATGCTTAATTCAACATCGCGCCTTTTTTGGCCTTTATTGCGGAAGTAATGTTCAATGAGTTGGAATTCTTTCACATTCAGTCTGGTACGGTAAACCGTCCACCTTAATTTTGAAACCATTAACAACAAATGAAAACGGTATCCGAAGATACCGTTCTGGTGTTACTTATGCTTCACTAACTTATCAAGCAAGCCGTTAACAAATTTGTGACTATCTTCAGCACCAAACGCTTTCGCTAGCTCGATACCTTCGTTAATCGCCACTTTAAACGGCACATCTTTACGGAAGGTCAACTCGTAAGTTGCCAGACGCACAATGGCTTTTTCTACTGGTGACACTTCTTCAAAATTACGATCAAGATGCGGCTTTAATAGCTCATCAATTTGCGATGTTTTTGATGCTACACCAGTTAACAACTCACGAAAATAAGCGACATCAACACCGTCAGTGTTCTGTTCAGTTAAAAACTCATGTTCTACGTCAGCAACTTTGTTTTTACTTAACTGCCATGAATAAATGGCTTGAACGGCTAAACGGCGGGCCTTACGGCGCTCTGAAGGTTTCATACTTTTCCTACTATTACAGCTGTTGTTCTAGTTGTTGCAGTACATTAACCATTTCAAGCAAACTAAGGGCTGCTTCGCCACCTTTATTGCCTGCTTTAGTACCTGAGCGCTCAATAGCTTGCTCAATGGTATCTGTGGTTAATACACCAAATGAAACAGGAAGATCATACTCTAATGCAACTTGTGCAAGACCTTTATTACATTCACCAGCAACAAATTCAAAATGAGGTGTTCCGCCACGAATGACAGCACCTAATGCAATGATACCGTCAAACTTGCCACTTGCTGCAACACGCTTTGCGGCAAGGGGTAATTCAACTGCACCAGGGACGCGAACAACAGTAATGTTGTCGTCACTAACCTGGCCAAAACGCTTTAATGTGTCTATTGCACCATCAAGCAGACTTTCAACTAAAAAGCTATTGAATCGCGAGATCACGATCGCCACTTTGGCATTTTTCGCTTCGATATTACCTTGAACTACGTTCATTCTATCTTACCTAAATTAGCTAAAGCACCCGGCTCGGGGCAAAAAGAGGCGTTATAATATCACAGCCAAAAGCCCTGAGCGCTATGCAATTAATGAAATTGTTAAATTTACCACGAGCTAAAATTATTCAGCTATATAATCAGTCACTTCTAAACCGAAACCCGACAGTGAATGGTAACGTTTTGGTGAGCTTAATAAGCGCATAGTCGTAACACCTAAACTCGACAGAATTTGCGAGCCTACACCAACACGACGAGATGTTCCTTGCCACATTGCTGGCGCTGGAGATTGACCATTGTCTTCAGCTTCGAACGCTTTGACTTTGGCCAATAAGTTACTTGTATGTTCATCATTACCCAGCAACACTAAAACACCACCTTCTAAAGCAATCCTTTCCATGGCTTTTTCTAATGGCCAACTGCGCTTTTGATCACGTTCAGAATGCAGTAAATCATTGAAGGTGTTTTGTAAATGAACACGCACCAAACAATTTGATTTTACTTCATCTTTAATCAAGGCGTAATGTAATTGATTATCGATAGTGTCTCTAAAGGTCACCATAGTAAACTCACCAAAACGAGTAGGTAATTTACTGAGCTTCGCGAACAACTGTGGTTTCGTTGGTATTACGGTACTCAATCAAGTCGGCAATAGTGCCTATTTTAATGCCATGTTTTTCACTGAATATTTCTAAATCCGGACAGCGAGCCATAGTGCCATCCTCGTTTAATATTTCAACTATCACGCCTGAAGGTTCACATCCTGCTAAGCGCGCGCTAAATCGCAACCCGCTTCGGTATGGCCAGCACGAGTTAATACCCCGCCTTCTTGCGCCATTAATGGAAAAATATGTCCAGGCTGAACCAAATCAGAGGCTTTAGCATCTTTAGCAACGGCAGCTTGAACTGTTACAGCACGATCATGGGCTGAAATACCTGTGGTCACCCCAGTTGCTGCTTCAATTGAAACCGTAAAATTAGTTGAAAACTGGGCGTTATTGTTGGTCACCATTAAAGGTAAGTTAAGCTGCTGACAACACTCTTTGGTCATGGTTTGGCAAATTAATCCGCGGCCATAAGTGGCCATGAAGTTGATTGCAGCTGGCGTCACTTTATCAGCGGCCATAATCAAATCGCCTTCATTCTCTCTGTCTTCATCATCCATCAAGATAACCATCTTGCCTTGACGAATATCTTCAATGATTTCTTCTATGCTATGTAGCGCCATTGTCAGACCTTTATTGATTAAGTATTCGATTTAAACCTTAGGCATTAAATCTGTTTATACCGTGTGTTTTTACACTTCGGGTACTGGGTACGAATGATATTTTACGGCAACAACTAACGCAAAAAACCTGATTTAGCGAGTAATTCCATGGTCACGCCCGATGAAGGCTGTGCATGGTGAGCTTCTGGTTGCATTAATCGTTCTAAATAACGGGCAATTAAATCCACTTCAATGTTAACGCTATCACCGACTTTCAAATGCACCAGCGTAGTCTCGCCCGCAGTATGAGGCACTATGGTTAATCTGAAGCGATGACCATCAACTTCATTGACGGTTAAACTAACACCGTCAATGGTAATCGAACCTTTGTGAGCGATGTAACGACTTAATTGCGCTGGTGTTGATAACCAAAACTCAAGCGCTTTACCTCGATAAGCACACTGCTCTACTTTTGCGATGCCATCCACGTGGCCGCTGACCATGTGCCCACCCAACCTTGTGGTTGGCGTAACCGCTTTTTCAAGATTAACCTTTTGGCCGACTTGATAATGACTAAAACCGGTTAACGCGACAGTTTCAGCTGATATATCAGCAATATAACCATCACCTAAACGTTCAACAACCGTTAAACACACACCATTAGTCGCAATGCTGTCACCTAGCTTTACATCGGTTAAATCTAGCTTACCGCTAGCAACCGTTAAGCGAATATCGTCACCTTTTCGATCAATTTTACGTAATGTGCCAAGGGCTTCGATTATCCCAGTAAACATAATGACTCACTTTTTGCTTATAAACTTTGCTCTTGCTCGGGTTTTCGCCTAAGCACTCGCACATTAATACGATTGATTATATCTAAGGATATATCGCTTATCTTGTCCAATGCTACGCTCATCGATTAATTGCAACGACGGTGTTTGATCCATCGCACTGTAATCGGGTAGCTGCAACATATTACGTCCATGGCTGCCTAAAAGTTTAGCTGCCTGATAAAGCACTACTTCATCAGCGAGACCTTGGGCAACAAATGCGCCGGCTAACGTTGCCCCAGCTTCAACTAATACGCTATTGCTATGCTGACCTAAATACGTTAGCAAAGCTAACAAAGGGATTCTACCTGACGAGTCACACTCTAATTGCAGAAAATCAACGTGCTGTGGAAAGTCAATTTTGACCTTGTCAGAATAAGCACAGCCTGAAACCAGTAAAATAGGACTTTGAATCGAAAATAACTGCTGGGCTGACGTTAATCTAGCTTGGCTATCAAGCACCACCCTTAAAGGCTGGAATATGTCTTCTTGCGTATGACAAGTGGTTAATTCACCGAGCGCTTCATAACGGACATTTAAGCTAGGGTCATCAACAAGAATAGTTTCAACCCCAGTGATTAATGCGCAATGCCTAGCTCGGTACTTTTGCACATCAGCCCTGGCAGCGTCACCGGTAATCCACTTTGACACTCCATTCGACAGGGCTGTTTTACCGTCTAAACTGGCGGCTATTTTCACTGTCACCCAAGGCAAGCCAGTTTTCATCCGCTTCATGAAACCCAAATTTAGCGCATAAGCTTGCTCTGTCAGTAATCCGATATCAACTTGAATACCTGCATCACGTAACATGCTGATACCGCGGCCAGCAACCTGTGGATTGGCATCGTTAACAGCAATAACAACTCGAGCGACCTTGGCATTAATTAAGCCTAAAGCACAAGGTGGTGTGCGGCCGTAATGGCTACACGGCTCAAGAGTGACATACGCGGTAGCATCTTGTGCCGAAAAGCCATTATCGCGAACCATTTTAAGCGCATTGACTTCGGCGTGGCCCTGGCCTGCACGCTGGTGATAACCTTCACCGATAATCTGGCCATTGGCGACAATGACGCAACCGACACAAGGATTTGGCCGAGTGGTATAACGACCTTTCTCGGCGAGTGCTATCGCACGGCTCATCATTTGAGTGTCGAAGGTAGAAAAGTTAGCCATATTAGGTAATCTCTTATTGCTCAGATGCCGTCATAAAAGGATGATATTTGTCGCCATTACTTTTGTAATTTGGCAATGGCCTCACCAAATTGTGATACATCTTCAAATGCTCGATAAACTGATGCAAAGCGGATATAAGCCACTTTATCAAGGTTCATCAACTGTTCCATCATAAGATTACCAATCATTTCAGAATTAACTTCGCGTTCGCCCGTTGCGCGCAGCGTTGATTTGATTTTAGTCAATGCTTGTTCAATTTCATCGATTGAAACAGGACGTTTTTCAACGGCACGCAGCATGCCGCCACGCAGCTTTTCTTCATCAAAGGGTTGCCGAGTACCGTCACGTTTAATCACTCTGGGCATCACTAATTCTGCACCCTCAAAGGTAGTGAAACGCTCATGGCATTCGGTACATTCCCGGCGGCGACGAACTTGGTGACCATCAGCCACTAATCGAGAATCTATAACTTTGGTATCGGTCGCGCTACAAAAAGGGCAATGCATTGAGCCTCCTGCAGAAAAAAACAAAATGGCCGCTAACAATTAGCGGCCATTAAAGTTTATCCTATTTGTTGAGCAAGGTTAACCTAAACCTTTTCAACAGGCATCAAGAGACGATTAACCGTATACAGGGAATCGAGCACATAATGCCAACACTTGACCTTTCACTCGTTCAGCCACTTCGGCATTAGATGCATCATCAAGAATGTCACAAATCCAGCCGGTTAACTCTTTCTGCTTCTTTAAAACCACGACGAGTAATTGCTGGTGTTCCAATACGAACACCAGAGGTGACGAACGGTGAACGTGGATCATCAGGTACTGAGTTTTTGTTCACGGTAATGTTGGCATTGCCCAATGCAGCATCTGCTTCTTTACCCGTTAAATCACGGCCAATTAAATCAACCAACATTAAATGGTTTTCTGTACCGCCAGAAACAATTTTGTAACCACGATCTAAAAACACACTTACCATAGCTTTAGCATTTTTAACAACTTGCTGTTGATATAGTTTAAACTCTGGCTCTAATGCTTCCTTAAATGCAACCGCTTTACCGGCGATAACATGCATTAAAGGGCCACCTTGGCCACCAGGGAATACCGCTGAGTTCAACTTTTTATATAAGTCTTCATCATTAGCTGCAGAAATAATAATACCGCCACGTGGACCAGCCAATGTTTTATGGGTTGTTGAGGTCACAACGTGTGCATGAGGCACAGGCGTTGGATAAACATCTGCAGCCACTAAGCCAGCAACGTGAGCCATATCAACAAGCAAATAAGCACCAACTTTATCAGCAATCTCACGCATTTTAGCCCAATCGACTATGCCTGAAAATGCCGAAAAACCGCCGATCATCATCTTAGGCTTGTGCTCAATAGCTAAGCGTTCCATTTCGTCATAGTCAATTTTACCTGACTCGTCGATGCCGTAAGGAATGATGTTGTAAAGCTTGCCGGAAAAGTTAACTGGTGAACCGTGAGTTAAGTGACCGCCGTGGGCTAAGTTCATACCTAATACAGTGTCACCTGGCTTTAATAGCGCCATAAATACCGCACTGTTAGCTTGTGAACCAGAATGAGGCTGCACGTTGGCATATGTGGCACCAAATAATTCTTTTGCGCGTTCAATCGCTAATGTTTCAACCACATCAACGTATTCGCACCCACCATAGTAACGCTTACCTGGATAACCTTCAGCATACTTGTTAGTTAACTGAGAACCTTGCGCTTCCATCACACGTGGACTGGTATAGTTTTCAGATGCAATCAATTCAATGTGTTCTTCTTGACGACAAGTTTCATCTTCAATGGCTTTAAATAATTCTGGATCATAATCCGCAATATTCATCGCTTTCTTCAACATGGTAGCTCCAACATCATTATCTATATAGTAGGGTTGCGGCGTATTCTACTCTGCAACGATAATGATTTACAGTATAAACAACATGAAATTCACTGTGTTCTGAATACAAAACGATTCATGTTTATGCCAATAGACTGGCAAATTTTAGATCTTATGTGGCCGAAAAAACACTCAGGAGCAAATCACACAATTGCCTGTTGAGTTCAGCCTATAATACAGTAGAATTATCATCATCTTTATTGACAATTAGACAGTATTATTATGGCTCAGTTTGTATACAGCATGCTTCGTGTGGGTAAAATTGTCCCGCCTAAAAAGCAGATTTTAAAAGATATTTCATTAAGTTTCTTTCCTGGCGCCAAAATTGGTGTGCTCGGCTTAAACGGTTCAGGTAAATCGACATTACTGCGTATTATGGCCGGCATCGACACTGAAATCGAAGGTGAAGCACGCCCAATGCCTGGATTGAAAATTGGTTATTTACCCCAGGAACCTCGCTTAAATGAGCAACAAACGGTTCGCGAAGCCGTTGAAGAAGCCTTAAGTGAAGCTAAAAATGCCCTAACCCGTTTAGATGAGGTTTATGCGGCTTATGCTGAGCCCGATGCTGATTTTGATGCGCTCGCTAAAGAGCAAGGTCAACTAGAAGCTATTATCCAATCTCAAGATGCTCACAATATTGATCATATTCTGGAACGTGCAGCAAATGCGTTACGCCTCCCCGATTGGGATGAAAAAATAGCTGTACTTTCTGGTGGTGAACGCCGACGTGTCGCAATTTGTCGCTTGTTACTTGAAAAGCCTGAAATGCTATTACTTGACGAACCGACCAACCACTTAGATGCTGAGTCAGTGGCTTGGCTAGAGCATTTTTTACAAGAATATACTGGTACAGTCGTGGCGATTACCCATGACCGTTATTTCTTAGATAATGCTGCAGGCTGGATTTTAGAACTCGATCGCGGTGAAGGTATTCCATGGCAAGGCAACTACTCATCTTGGCTTGAGCAAAAAGACGCCCGTTTACAGCAAGAGTCTTCTACCGAAAGCGCTCGTCAAAAAACCATTGCTAAAGAACTAGAATGGGTAAGACAAGGTGCCAAAGGTCGTCAGTCTAAGGGCAAAGCCCGTATGGCTCGTTTTGAAGAACTCAACACTAACGATTATCAAAAACGTAACGAAACTAATGAGTTGTTCATTCCGCCAGGGCCACGCCTTGGTGATAAAGTGATCGAAGTGACTAATTTAACCAAGTCATATGGTGACCGCGTACTGATTGACGACCTAACCTTCACAGTCCCAAAAGGGGCAATTGTCGGTATTATTGGTGCTAACGGTGCTGGTAAATCAACCTTGTTCAAAATGATCTCAGGTGATGAGCAACCGGACAGTGGCGATATTTCTGTCGGTGAGTCGGTTCAAATCGCCTCGGTAGATCAGTTCCGCGATTCAATGAATGATAAAAATACTGTCTGGCAAGAGATATCTGGCGGTCACGATATTATGCGTATCAACAACACCGAGATATCGAGCCGTGCTTATGTTGGCCGCTTTAACTTCCGTGGTGGCGACCAGCAAAAAATCATCGGCACCTTATCGGGTGGTGAGCGCAACCGAGTACATTTAGCCAAATTATTGCAAGCTGGTGGCAACGTATTGCTACTCGATGAACCCACCAACGATTTAGACATCGAAACATTGCGAGCTCTCGAAGAAGCCTTATTAGAGTTTCCTGGGTGTGCAATGGTTATTTCTCATGACCGTTGGTTCCTCGACCGCATTGCAACTCATATTTTGGATTATCGAGACGAAGGCAAAGTGAACTTCTATGAAGGCAACTATACTGAGTATTCAACTTGGTTAAAGAATACCTTAGGAACTGATGTCGTTGAACCTCATCGACTAAAATACAAGCGCTTAAACAAGTAACCTAAACACTTTCGCACAAATTGTTAATAATTGTTAAGCTTGAGTGATAGTGTTGAAATAGAAGTATCGAATAAAGCAGAGCCCTAAGCTCTGCTTTATTATATTAGCTCGTATGTGAAAGGTTATTATTGAGAATGCTCTGTAGAAATATCAACATGTGTCAAAAACCTGTCAATTCATTGCACGAGATAGGCCACAATCTATTTGTAAAGCCAAAATAACTTCAGTATTATTAATTACTAATGAACTACTTTATCTTTTGCTGATGATATTCAGCATATAACAGAGTGTCGATGGTTCCAGCTAGTATAGATACTTAATGGAGAAATCAGTGAGATACGGTTCAATTAACCTTGTTTTATTGTGTTTTTACGCCAGCAGCTCATTTGCGGCTCTCGAAATCATGACCTCAGCAGAAAAACTTTCGCTCAATAAAATTGAACATCAATACGATATCAATACTCTACAGATCCCGGTTAACGACAAACTCTTACAACTTGATAAAAAAGCCGATGAAATAGTAGGTTTAAAAAAATTAATTATTTCAGAAAAACAACGATATGACGAACTGCTTGTAAAACTAGCAGAGCTTGAGCAAGATAAAGATGCACTTACTGATATCAATAAAAAAATTGAAGCGTCAGTCAATTTAGTCTATGAATTAACCCTAAAAGTAGACCAACACAGCAAACGTCTTGAAGCTAAAAAAACCGAATTATTAGCTGAATACGAGGCAATAGATACAAAAATCGCTGCAAAAAATCAGCTGTTATTTACACTTAAAACAGACATTATTAACCGTTTAATTACTGATTTGTCTAAATCAAATAGCACACTGCCCGTCGTTATAAATAGTTCGATTGAGTGTTCAAAATATCCATCTATCGCAGATTGTTTGATGAAGTCTAAAAAGAAAAACTTATCTAACACAGTCAATGAATCACCGTTTTTAAATGACAAGAGTATTTTATTGTCATATGAAATGATGAATGCCAGTATTAACATAAATGGAGATTTACACTATAAGGTGGTAATGAAGTTTACGCCTTCTTATAACAATAAAATCGACTCAATATTGAATGAAAAGTTAGGTTTAAAGTCAGCAATGTTGACATTAATCAGTGATGTTTCAGCAGATTGGTATATCAATAATACGAAAATAGGCACAGGTAAAAAGCTATATCACGAGCTCCCTTTAGGTCAGCATAGTATTTTAGCCTCATACCAAAAACAAAATAAATCGAGTGTCGAAAACATCAAAGGTAATGGCGTAATTAATTATCAATTCAATCATACAACAGCAACTAAAAAAATCACCAACGAACCAAATATGGTTGCAGCTAGTGTGTCAAAAAGTATAAATAAGCGAAGTGATGATGCTCAAATGAAATCCGCTGACAAAGGTTATGAATATTTTATGGGTGTAACCCCCTTGAGCAAAAAGCAAAATATTGAGTTTACAAACGAACCCGTTGAGAAGTAAGAGATCAATTTGACTCGTAATAAAGCGCTTGCACTAACAATTTTATTAGGATAAATATTCACGCCATATCAACAGATATGGCTTTTTTATGACGATTAATTGTTACCCCCCTCGCTTCATATGCGCCTTGTTACAAAGAAAATCGAAAGATTTACATTACTTTACGCTCAATTAAGCAAAAATAATTACAATACCCAAACATCAATCACCGGCTAGCCATTAGCCAATGTCGTCGCGCAACGACACCTTCCATTATTGTTTATAGAGATGTGTACTCAGATGATCAAAAAACTTAGCCAATATCTTTTTTCAACTACCATATTGATTATGGGATATGTTGGATTTGTTCACACAGTTAACGCCGCGCCCAAGGCTATGCACGCAGAAAAAGTTGTGCCTGTTATCACAGCCATCGTTGAACAACATGAGCTTTCACAATCAATTACCTTAATAGGAAAGCTTGTCGCGACTCACTCAGTAATGATAGCCCCGCAAGTTGCAGGCAAAATAGATAATATAGAAGTCACATCCAATCAATACGTCAAGCAAGGGCAAGCATTACTGACGCTTGATAACCGTAAAGCTAAAGCCAGCGTAACCGAAGCCCAAGCTTATTATCAAGATGAAGTTCGCAAGCTTAACGAATTTAACAAGTTAATCCATGTTAACGCCATTACCCAAACTGAAATAGAAGCGCAAAAATCGACTGTTGATATCGCTTTTGCCCGACTAGAATCAGCCAAAACTGACCTTGACTACCATACATTAACCGCGCCCTTTTCAGGTAATACCGGCCTAGTCAATTTCAGTCGCGGAAAAATGGTTACCATTAATGAGTCTCTATTATCACTTGATGACTTGTCTGTGCTTCAGTTGGACTTACAAGTGCCAGAGCATTATTTATCACAACTCAGCACGGGAATGTCAGTCAAGGCGACCAGTAGAGCTTGGAATAAAACCACCTTCACAGGCAAAATTATCGCCATTGACCCTCGCGTCAATTCAGCCACACTCAACCTCAACATTCGCAGTCAGTTTGATAACCAAAAGGGTCAATTAAAGCCCGGTATGATGATGTCAGCTACGCTAGTATTTCCAAGTGTGTCATCACCAATAGTGCCAGTACAAGCTCTTGAATATTCAGGTACTAAACGGTATGTCTACGTGATCGATAAGCATAATATCGCTACTCGTACCCAAGTGATGTTAGGCGCAAGAATTAAAGACCAAGTCTTACTGGAATCTGGTATCAACATTGGTGATCACATCGTAGTTCAAGGCTTGGTCAACATGCGTGATGGTGTCAAAGTGAAAGAGTTAGCGACTCAATCGGAAACGCCTCCGGTGCAACAGGAGCATAAATAATGTGGCTAAGTGATACGGCGGTTAAGCGCCCTGTTGTTGCGATTGTATTAAGTCTGTTGCTGTGCGTATTTGGTTTAGTGTCTTTCTCCAAACTGTCGGTGAGAGAAATGCCCGACGTGCAAAATCCTGTCGTGACAGTGATGACCACTTATAGCGGTGCATCGGCGACGATAATGGAAAGTAAAATCACTAAAAATCTCGAAGATGAATTAACAGGTATTAGTGGTATTGATGAAATCACCTCAACGACTCGAAATGGCATGTCACGTATTTCAATCAAATTTGAGCTGGGTTGGGACTTAACTGAAGGCGTAAGTGACGTCCGTGACGCCGTAGCAAAAGCACAACGTCGCTTACCTGATGAAGCAAACGATCCAATTGTATCGAAAGATAATGGCACGGGTGAGCCATCAATTTACGTCAACTTAAGCTCTGAAAATATGGACCGAACTCAGCTGACCGATTACGCCCAGCGAGTATTAGAAGACCGATTTAGCTTAATTACTGGTGTGAGCTCGGTTAATATTTCTGGTGGCTTATACAAAGTCATGTATGTGCAGCTAAAACCGCAATTAATGGCCGGTAGAAATGTTACCACCAACGACATCATCAGTGCATTAAATACTGAAAACCTTGAAACACCCGGTGGTGAAGTTCGCAATGACACGACCGTCATGTCAGTCAGAACGAAACGACTCTATTACAGCCCAGAAGACTTTAATTATCTAGTGGTTCACACCGCAGATGATGGCACACCGATTTACCTTAAAGATGTCGCAAGCGTGTTTGTCGGTGCAGAGAATGAAAACTCGACCTTTAAAAGTAACGGCATTGTTAACTTAAGTCTCGGCATAGTGCCACAATCAGATGCCAATCCATTAGACATCTCGACGCGAGTACAACAAGAAGTCGATAAAGTGCAGAGTTTTCTGCCCGAAGGCACAAAACTGATTGTTGATTATGATGCTAACGTGTTTATTGCACGCTCGATTAATGAGGTATACAACACCCTGTTTATTACTGGGGTACTGGTTATCCTGGTATTGTACATTTTTATCGGACAAGTGCGCGCAACGCTTATTCCTGCGGTGACGGTTCCGGTATCATTAATTGCTGCATTTATAGCAGCATACAGCTTAGGTTATTCAATTAACTTATTAACCCTAATGGCACTGATTTTAGCTATTGGACTGGTGGTTGATGACGCTATCGTAGTTGTTGAGAATATCTTCCACCATATTGAGCAAGGTGAAGAACCGATCCTCGCTGCTTATAAGGGAACGCGCGAGGTTGGCTTTGCGGTTATTTCCACCACACTAGTTTTGGTAATGGTGTTTTTACCTATTTCATTTATGGATGGCATGGTTGGATTACTGTTTACCGAGTTTTCGGTGATGCTGGCGATGTCGGTGCTGTTTTCATCACTTATCGCCCTAACGCTAACGCCAGTAATGAGCAGTAAACTCTTAAAAGCCAATGTGAAGAAAAATCGTTTTAATATTGCTATCGATAATGGGTTTGCCCGTATGGAGCGAGGTTATCGTAGACTGGTTAAATGGGCATTACGCTGGCGTATAGCAGCACCGCTGATCATCATCGCCTGCATTGGTGGTAGCTACATGCTGATGCAACAAGTCCCTTCACAACTGTCACCACAAGAAGATCGCGGCGTGTTATTTGCGTTTATTAAAGGCGCCGAAGGCACCAGTTATAATCGTATGATCGCCAACATGGATATTGTTGAAAGTAGATTGATGCCACTGTTAGGTCAAGGTGTAGTGAAATCATTCAGTGTTGAAGCACCAGCATTTGGTGGTCGAGCCGGAGACCAAACAGGATTTGCCATCATCCAGCTGGAAGATTGGCAAGATCGTGACACTAATATTAAACAAGCACTGGCATTAATCGCTCAAACCTTAAAAGATATTCCAGATGTGATGGTACGCCCTATGCTGCCAGGATTTAGAGGTCAATCCAGTGAACCGGTGCAGTTTGTGCTCGGAGGCTCTGACTATTCAGAGTTATTCAAATGGGCTCAAGTGCTGCAACAAGAGGCTGATGCAAGTCCGATGCTTTCAGGGGCTGATTTAGATTATGCGGAAACAACCCCAGAACTGGTTGTTACTGTAGATAAACAGCGAGCTGCTGAACTCGGTATCAGTGTGGAAGAAATCTCCACCACATTAGAAATTATGTTAGGTGGACGCAAAGAGACAACGTTTGTCGAACGCGGTGAAGAGTATGATGTCTATCTTCGTGGTGATGAAAACAGCTTTAATAGTATCACTGATCTTAGCAAGATTTACTTCCGCTCAGGCAGAGGCCAACTCATTACCCTTGATACTGTTACTCATGTTGAAGAAGTCGCCTCGCCACAAAGATTGAGTCATACCAATAAACAAAAATCGATCACCATCAAAGCCAATTTAGGTGAAGGTTATACCCTTGGGGAAGCGCTAGACTTTTTAGAACAACGCGCAATAACATTGTTACCCAGCGATATCTCGATTGCTTACACAGGTGAGTCAAAAGATTTTAAAGAAAATCAATCCGGCGTAATGATAGTGTTTGGTTTAGCATTGCTGATTGCTTATCTAGTATTGGCAGCTCAATTTGAAAGTTTCATCAACCCAGCGGTGGTAATGTTTACCGTTCCTATGGGCATTTTTGGTGGTTTTATAGGTTTAGTGCTTACCCATCAAGGGATGAATATTTACAGCCAAATAGGCATGATAATGTTAATTGGTATGGTCACTAAAAACGGGATTTTAATTGTCGAGTTTGCCAATCAATTACGCGATCGAGGCTTATCGCTGGACAATGCCATTATTGATGCATCAGCACGTCGTTTACGGCCGATATTAATGACGGCATTCACCACATTAATTGGTGCAATACCGTTAATCGTCTCTACCGGCGCAGGGAGTGAAAGCCGTATTGCTGTTGGAACTGTGATATTCTTTGGCATGGCATTTGCGACCATGGTAACTTTATTAGTGATCCCCGCAATGTACCGACTTATTTCTTCGTCAACCCACTCTCCTGGGTTTGTAGAAGAACAACTTAATAATGCTATTGCCGCTCAACAAGCGCAAAAGCCTTAATTTTTCAGGTGTAATAATGACAACGCTTGCCGTATTTGTAGATGTGCAAAATATTTATTACACCTGTAAGCAAGGTTTTGGTCGTTCGTTTAATTACCGAGCCTTGTATAAGCAGTTATCGGCACGAGGGAACATTTCTCATGCTATCGCTTATGCTATTGCGCCAGCTGATGATGGACAGGTAAAGTTTCAAGACGCGCTAAAACACATTGGCTTTAACGTAAAAACTAAGCCCTATATTCAGCGTAGTGATGGTTCGGCTAAAGGAGATTGGGACGTGGGGATCACCATCGATATGCTTGAGATAGCGCCCACGGTAGATGAAGTTATTTTACTCTCTGGTGATGGTGATTTTGATTTATTACTAAAAAAGATAAACCAAACAACCACATGCTATACCCACGTATTAAGTGTTGAGCGCCTCACAGCAAAATCTTTAACCGATCAATGCCAACAATTTACCGCTATCGAAGCACCATTATTGATCTAGATAATATAACGTAAGCTTGTGCCAATGAGCGATACCAAGTGACTTTTGCGTGCTAAAAACTTAATTAGCCACAACTTAGCGCCACATTACTGTAGTCCATTACAGCAACACTGCATAAGTTCTAACACAATAGAATAGCCGCATAAATTAACAAACCGATGCAGTTTAACTTCAATGATATTGGTCAGTATCAAATGGATTTAAGCCAGGTTAATTTATCGAATATAAGTATACAGTAACGGGTGCCGATTACGCTTATCGGTAATCGAAAAAACTTATATAACAAGCGCTTAATCACTAAAAGTTCACAGAATGGACTGATGATGAAAAACATGAAATATCACTTTATTGCTAGAAGTGCTATTATTGCCTTGCCATTACAGGACTGTTCGATAAAGGATTATATGTCGTCAACATATCAAAAAAATGTACTTTTTGATTGCATTTTACTGCCAAAATATTCTTGCTTATCAATACATTACTTATTTTTAATATTAATGACTATTGTCAGTTTCCTTTCTATACACAATACCGCGGCACAACCATTATCAATTACGCTAGCCGCTGAAGATAGCTGGCCGCCCTTTGCTGATGAAGTTGGTCGAGGCATTTCCCACAACATTATCCGCCATGCTTTTGAGCAAGTTGATGTTAACATCTCAACTATCGTAGTCCCTTATGCTCGCGGATTAATTATGACTGAACGAGGCTCGGTTGATGGCGTATTTAATGTTACCAGAGAGCAAAGTACGATTGACCGATTTGTTTTCGGTAATGAACCTCTTTTTACCATAACGGCTTCTTTTTTCTTTGCCAAAGATTATCCTACGGTTGCAAAAAATAAATGGCAACTGCCAACCCAAAGCACCATAGGTATTGTCAATGGTTATGAGTATGGAGATGAATTTACAACACTGGTAGAAAAACGAAAGCTCCAAGTTATCACTGTAGATAGCCAACGCCAATTAACTAATTTGTTATTAGTGGGCAGAATTGACTCTGCTATCATGTATGATCTTGTTGCTGACGTTTACATCAAGCGGATGGGAGTTAACAATGATATACAAGCTAAATTTAACAATCATACCAGTAAAATATTTGTCGCTTTTTCTAAACTTAATCCGCAATCAAAACACCTTAGCGAGTTACTCGACAAAGGGCTAATAGCACTAAAAAAACAGGGTAAATACCAGCAATTACTTCTGCCCCTAAATGATTAATAGCAACACAGTAAATAACATAAGGTCATAGTGTAATGAGTCGTGTCCCTGCGCAACAACAATACAGCCCAGTGCAGTCTTTTTCAGTACAAATTTATTATGAAGATACTGACTTTTCAGGAGTGGTGTATCATCCAAATTTTTTGAAATATTTCGAACGTGCTCGTGAACATGTTATTGGTGCAGAGATCCTCAGCCAACTTTGGCAACAACAACAATTGGGTTTTGCTGTTTATCGCAGTGATATGTTATGTCACGATGGCGTTGAATTTGCTGATATTATTGATGTACGTACTCAATTTTATTTTGAAAGTAAGTACCGTACAGTGTGGAAACAGGAAATATGGCGACCTAATGCTAAAAAACCAGCAGTGACGGCAACGATAGAAATGGTCTGTATGAACCAGAAACGTCAACTTGCGCCCATGCCGACAGAATTAATGACCCATCTATCCAAGGGGATTTAAAACATTAGCGCTATAGATAACAATTTATGGCTGGTTAATTTGAGCAGAGCTGATGAGTGGGTAATTAAGTTGCGGATATATGTGCTCAAACTCACTGGCAGTAAAAGGTTTAGCAAAATAATCACCTTGAATGGTATCCACCCCAAAATAATGTAATGCTTCCAATACTGTCTTAGATTCAACCCCTTCAACCGTCACTTCAAAACCTAGATTTTTAGCGAGATCGATACTCGTCTTAACAATTTGCTTTGCCGCTGGTGAAGTTTCAAACTCATCTAAAAAGGCTTTATCTATTTTCACTTCATCAACGGGTAAATGACGCAAATAAGCCAAAGAAGAGTGGCCAGTACCAAAGTCATCAATCGCAAGTTTAACCCCAATATCGCGTAATTGATTTAAAGTCACAATGGTTTGTGCCAGTGATTTCATTAAAACACTTTCAGTGATTTCAATCGTAATCGATTCGGCTGGCACCAGATATTGAGCTAATTTGCTTGCAACATCAGCGGCAAGATTGGGATTATCTAAATCAGTAGAAGATAAATTAATGGCGACATTAACGTAAACCCCTGTGTTGCGCCATTTAACTTGTTGAGCTAGCACGTTATCTAACACCCAAGTACTCAAAATATTAATCATTCCAGTTTGTTCTGCTAATGGAATAAACTCATTAGGCGAAATTAATCCCAAACTGTCATGCTGCCAACGAATTAACGCTTCAACCTGCTTACAGTGACCACTTTTTAAATCTAACTTGGGTTGGAATACCATAAACAGCTGATTTTGCTTTAACCCTTTAGGCAAGCCATTGATAATTAATAATTCTCTGTATTGGGCTTTATCATCATCTTGATCATAAAATGCCATGGCTTGCTTTAATGTTTTGGCTTTTTTTAATGCCAAATCTAAGCGGCGCAGCATCAAACTGACCTCGGCATGATGTTCACTTAATGACAATACACCCAATTGTATTTTGATACTGATGGGTTGTTGTTCAATTTCAAACGGTCTTTGTAATTCACTCTTGATTTCAAGCAGTTGCTCAACTGTCAATTTTTGGTGAAAAAACAATAGAAACTCATTTCCGTTCATACGAGCGATAAACTGTGCTTTGCAATTAAGGTTATCGATCCGCTTCGCAAACGCTTTAAGAAATTTGTCGCCAAATAAAAAACCAAACAAATCGTTCACAAACCGAAATTGTCGAATATCTATCAGCACTAACATGCCGTCTGACATGGGCATTTTAGACAACATTTTACGTTTAAAACCGACACGGTTAGCTAAGCCAGTTAACTTATCTCGTTCGGTACTAAAGATGCTTGATTGATGTAAGTCGTGAAGAACGTTAATGAGCGGTTTTAATGAGGTTGAAGTTGAAGCGGAGTCTACGTTGAATGAATCTTGATTAAGTAATTGTAATTGCAACGAATGAGTCAATTGTTGAATAAAACGATGCTGACGCCAATAGAGAAGTGCAACGCTACACAGCAAGATCGCCATAATACATAACATCGTTATCAAAAAGTAATTCATTAAGTCTTCATCATGTTGCAATTTTAATCATCACAGTATTCAACGCAAAAATACATCACTAATATTAATCATCTGTGTTTGACTCATTTGATAATATCAGTGAAATAAGCACAACATACTACTATTCGTAACTTTGCTTAATTGAATGATACATATCAATGAACTCATCACTGGCAAGATCTTCTGCAGTAACAGGCAAGCCTCTTTGTGCAAAGACGCCCAATCTTTCAGCTAATTCTTCACCGGCACGCAGTTCACCCGTGTAAAATGCAGCCGAACGGATAAAGTCGAGATAAGATACTTTTTCAGGCATGTAATGAAGATCGGCCCATCGTTCGACCACTTCCATTACCTCAGGGGCAAAATCCCATGTTTTTAATACGGCGCGACCAATAGGGCCCTGCATTTTACGCACTAAACTGCGTAAATCATCAATTCGGCTAAATAACTCAGGGTGAACTTCCGCTTCGGTTAATACTGGTAATGCACCAATATTATGCACTAAACCAGCTAGAGTAAGCGTATCACGGTCTAATTTCTTACTCGGGTGACGTTTATTGTACATATCTAACATGGCACCGGAGGAAGCTGTCACTTCAATAGAGGTTTTCCATACTTCATCCATCACCTCCCACACCATTTCGTTAGTGGAGATAAATAACTGCTCCATGGCAACAGATGTGGTAATAGATTTAATTTGTACTAAACCAATACGACTCACAGCGGCATTAATATTTTCAGCTTTGTTACCACGAGAATATAAAGCACTGTTGGCAACTTTGATAATGCGCGCTGAAATAGCGGCATCTTGACCAATAATGTCAGCAACTTGCTTGAGGCTTGAATCTTGACGAGACACGACTTCTTGAACACGCATGGCCACTTCGGGCAGTGTTGGTAAAACTAAAGCATCATCTTTAAGCTTTTTTAATAGTCCAACCAAGAGTTGATGTTCCGTAGACATGAGGTCTCCATAAATAAATAGCCACTGATGTTGGATTATATACCCAAAGCGATAACATTTGCGATTACTCAACTAACGAGAAGCCAATTAATTATATCGTTCCGTTAAGCTTTGTCGCTCGGTAACCAGATTAGTAGTTGTAAAATACAACCGACCTCACAAATTCTAAGGCTATATTTGTCCCCGCTAATATCCTTAAGTAAGCTTCGGCCCTTGAGTCATACACTATTTAACTAGGTCGAGTAAAACCATGTTTAAACCTGAATTATTATCTCCCGCTGGTACGCTTAAAAATATGCGTTACGCCTTTGCTTATGGTGCCGATGCTGTTTATGCAGGCCAACCTCGTTACAGTTTACGAGTCAGAAATAATGATTTCAAAATGGAGAACCTTGCTTCAGGTATTGAAGAAGCTCATGCCCTAGGGAAAAAATTGTATGTGGTGAGTAATATTGCGCCGCACAATGCCAAACTCAAAACCTATATTAAAGACATGGAACCTGTGATTGCAATGAAACCCGATGCGGTGATCATGTCAGATCCGGGGCTTATTATGATGGTACGCGAAGCGTTCCCTGAACAAGTAGTTCACTTATCAGTTCAAGCAAACGCCATTAACTGGGCGTCGGTCAAATTCTGGCAACAGCAAGGGATTAAGCGAGTCATATTATCGCGTGAATTGTCACTTGATGAAATTGAAGAAATTCGTCAGCGGTGTCCAGATATAGAATTAGAAGTGTTTGTTCATGGCGCATTGTGTATGGCATATTCAGGCCGTTGTTTATTGTCTGGTTATATGAATAAACGCGATCCTAATCAGGGAACCTGCACTAATGCATGTCGCTGGAAATATGATGTACACCAAGCACAACAAACTGAGAGCGGAGATATCATCCCTGTGGCCCCCACAGTTCAGTTTGAAACTCCAACCTTAGGTTCGGGTCAACCCAGTAATGAGATTGTTTTATTACAAGAAGCCGGTCGCCCTGGCGAATATATGCCAGCGTTTGAAGATGAACATGGCACTTACATTATGAACTCAAAAGATTTACGCGCTATTCAACATGTGGATCGTTTAACCAGAATGGGCATTGATTCATTAAAAATTGAAGGTCGTACCAAATCTTTTTATTATGTTGCGCGCACTGCCCAACTTTATCGTCAGGCCATTGAAGATGCTGCTGCGGGTAAAGACTTTGATCGCACTTTAATGAACAACCTTGAAGGCTTAGCGCATCGCGGCTATACCGAAGGTTTTTTACGTCGTCACGTTCATGATGAATATCAAAATTACCAATATGGTCATTCTGTAAGTGATAGTCAGCAATTTGCTGGTGAATTTACTGGCAAACGAAATCCACAAGGGTTAGCTGAAATAGACGTCAAAAATAAATTCTCTGTCGGCGACAGCGTTGAAATAATGACAACTGAAGGTAATTTTGTTATCACTATTGAAGCATTACTGAATCGCAAAGGTGAATCTATCGATTCCGCTTTAGGCTCAGGACATTTTGTGTTTCTCGCGCTGCCAGCAGATATTAACATCGACAAAGCCATGCTAATGCGTAATTTACCTGAGGGGATGGATACTCGAAACCCTCATCAATCTGTTTAACCTGAGGTTTTATGGCATTAATCATTGACGATAGCTGTATCAATTGTGATATGTGTGAACCTGAATGCCCTAATGAGGCCATCACTATGGGTGAAGAGGTATATGAAATTGATCCCGGATTGTGTACTGAATGTGTGGGCCATTACGACAAACCGACCTGTGTGTCAGTTTGCCCGATTGATTGCATCGATCCCGATCCAGAACATAAAGAGTCGCAAGACGAGCTGCTAATCAAATATGCTAGGCTCACGGGTAAGTCACCCAATTAACACTGACAACGCATGTTAGTCATACCGTAGTCAGCATAAAGTGAATGAGCGCCGATTGGCGCTCATTCACTTTGAGTCATTTAGCGGCATAAGTCATGCTCAAAAATCATTGCAATCATAAAGACTGACTCACCTTCTGAGTAAATTGAAAAAGATGATAAATTTCATTTTGTTATCTTTATTTATGTGTTTATTTGCTCTGTTCTAAAATCATTACATTAAAATAGTATCAGACTAATTGAGCGAGCTTAATCTGTGGTACAACTTGCATTATCGGACATTTTTTCTATGTCATTTTGTGTGTTGAGTATGTTGCTATCTTCGGGTTGTAATTGAAGTGCTTTTTTGATCATCTCCATTGCCCTCTGTTTACAACCAGACACAGACAAACTGTAAGCGTAATTATTTAAATAAGCGCCCTGTTGCTCAGGCTGTTGCGCGCTATAATTTAATCCCTGTTGATACCAAAAAGTAGCCTTGGCGTTATCTATTGCTAAATAATAATTTCCAAGCAAAAAATAGCTTAGCCAATAGTCAGGCCATTGTCTGGTGGCATTTTCAAGCGCATTTATGCCGGCAGTACTTTCGCCAACACTGAGCAAATCTTGGGCGGCGCTGGCGTAAATAAACCGGTCGAAATGTGAACTCTTGATATCCGGCGGCACAACAGCCAATAACCAATATTGGCCTCGCAACCAGGTGCGTTCAAATACTTTAAGTTCCGCGATACGGTTTTTATGGCTGCCAGAATGGAGCACTACCTGCTGATTATTAAGGTCATAGCCAGTTACCACTGCGTAATGCCACATGGGATACCATGAGGTTGATAAATTTTGTAGCACTATGACCGGAATGTTTTCACTGACCAAAGACAGAAGTTGGGTCAAGTTGCCTGATTCAGCATAAGCAAGCAGCCCCTGTTGACGGGCTGCGGCCACCATTTCAATTTGCAAGCTGCCTTGTAAATCAGGAATAAACAGTGCTGGTGCTATTTGCTGAGGTGTTTTGGTTAGCCCATAAAAATTGAACACTTCTGAGAGTGTTGTAGGACCACAGAAGTAATCCTCTTGAGGATAAAAAGGAACCCCAGTAATTTGATGTTTAAGGGAAATATCGGGCGGATTAGCTAATAACATGGCTGTCTGGGGCGGAACCGATAGACAGCCACTGAGAAATAAACAAAAGCCAGTAATACCAACGGCTTTTGTGAACCAGCTTATGTGACTCATACTTGAAAATACGACCTAGTTAATGGGCCTAATAAAGGAAAACACATCGGTAACGCCCACCAAATCGAGAACCACTAACACCACTAATACAGTGACCACAACTCCTACTACGCCACCAGCAGCCGCAGGCATATCATTCATTTGGGTGTTTAATTGGTTTAATTCCTGATCCGTCATGCTGGCGATCCGCATTTCTGCATCCTCCATACTAACGCCAAGTGCTACCAGTTTATTTTGAACGTCAACGTTACTCAGCATTGCAATGACTTGTTGTTTATTATAAATATTTTTCTGCTGAACGATAACCTGCTCTGAGGAAATAACCCCAGCGTAGGTGGTCGAAATACAAGTCAAATAAGCTAACATTACTGTGGCGACTGCAAGAACTTTTTTCATTGGATTTCCTTTGATTGAGCGAATGTAAATATCTTATTAACAGTAGAGTTAATGCTGCGTAATAACAAGGTATATCGAGATTATAGACATCAGATTATTTATATCATCGCGCAGAGTAAAAGCTGACATCATTACAGCCCAAAGATGACTGTATCTGAACCATACTTCTCCACGCCAGCTTATAGGTTAATTGACGCCATTGAGCGCATTACTCCAAACTAACGCCTATAGCGCGATAAGATCGATCACTGATTGAATCTACTCTACTCACGGTTAAATGATAACGTCAGGATTTGCGCTTGTATCTCATCTTGATTCGCTAATATTGAGCATCTAATCTTATGTTCCTAGCATCGGCAAAACGGCGCAAAATGCGCCGTTTTTCATGGTCAAACAAGCAAAACTATTCACAGGGTCTTAACATGTGGAGCATTTTTGCCAGTTGCTCGATGCCGATCTGAGCGGGTTTGGGTAAGTTATCTAATTCAATAGATAACAATAGATTTTTAACTTGTAACCCTAACTCAGTATCCCCTTCTATACGTAATTTACGTTGAAAAAATAAGGTATCAGGATCTTCTATCCCCGCGGCCACTAATATCAATTCCGGCACATTGGCACTTAAAGTCACATCAGGCTGAGTAAACGATCGTACTTGTAATTGTTGAGCAATCCCCACCTCAAAACGTAAACCAATATCATCAACACAAATCCCCACCCACTTGTGTTTGAGAAAATCGAGTTCATCAGACTGCAATTGTTCAGCTAACACTCGATTAAGCAGTGTATTGATCGCGGCTATTTTTAATGTTTCTGGCATGACACTGAGCGAGCTGCGACTAACCTGAGGTGCGAAATGCAATACCTTTTGCGCTAAGTGTTGCGATAATTGTTGTGATAATGCCTGAGTCATCGAGAGTACCTACTTGCAAATAGAGCCAATAATCAAGTGAGTTTACTGGTAATTTATCTAACGAAACCTGTTTTAAATCAAATCATGTTAACTCAATCACATTTACACTCCTGTTCTTTGAAAAAATGAGAACACCAATATGGAACTCTTATGCCCCGCCGGTAATTTAGCGTCACTCAAAGCCGCGCTCAATGCCGGTGCTGATGCGGTTTACCTTGGACTAAAAGATGACACCAATGCGCGTTCGTTTGCAGGATTAAACTTTTCTGCCCCACAGCTAGCTCAAGCGACTCACTTAGCCCATAACCAAGGCCGAAAGGTGTTTTTAACCCTAAACACCTTCCCTAAACCCGGTGAGGAACATCGCTGGTATCAAGCAGTTGATTTAGCCGCACAATTAGAAATGGATGCGCTTATCGTTGCCGATTTATCATTACTCGATTATGCCCACCAGCATTATCCACACCTTCCGTTGCATTTATCGGTGCAAGCGAGTGCGACCAACCTCGGAGCGCTGTCATTTTACCAACAAGCTTTTAATATTGAACGGGCTGTATTACCACGAGTGCTGTCAATAAAGCAGGTTCGGGATTTAGCGAAAGTCAGCTCTGTTGATCTGGAAGTCTTTGCGTTTGGTAGTTTGTGCATCATGGCGGAAGGACGTTGTCATTTATCATCATATGTTACAGGTCAATCCCCGAATACCGGTGGCTCATGCTCTCCCGCGAATCATGTTCGCTGGCAAGACAGTGGCAGTGATAAATTAACCAGACTGAATAATGTGTTAATCGATAAAGCCGATGCGAGTCAACAACTGGGCTATCCCGTGGTCTGTAAGGGTCGATATGTTGCTGAATACGATCAAGATGCAAAATATTTACTCGAATCACCCACCAGCTTAAGCACCTTAAGCTTATTACCTGAACTCGCTAAAGCGGGCATCAAATCACTCAAAATTGAAGGACGTCAGCGCAGCCCTGCTTATGTAAGTCAAGTGACCCACGTTTGGCGCAGTGCTATCGACACTTATTTGGCCAATCCCGATTCGTTTTGCGAACAACCACAATGGACGCAAGCATTGGCTAAAGTATCCGAAGGACAAATCACCACATTGGGCGCTTATCAGCGTCAATGGCAATAAGGTTACAGAATGAAAATATCTCTTGCTCCAATTAGCTACTGCTGGTCAAAACCTGACGTTGAGCTTTTCTATCAACAAGTGGCTTTAAGTCATATCGATACTGTTTACTTAGGTGAAACCGTGTGCAGTCGTCGCCGCGAACTCAAGTTTAACGACTATCTTGATCTGGCGAATATGCTTAAGTCTCATGGTAAACATGTGGTGTTATCGACCATGGCACTAATAGAAGCACAATCAGAGCTCAGTGAATTAAAAAAAGCGATTGAGAATGGTGACTTTAGTATTGAAGCTAATGATATGGCGGCAGTACATTATGCACAGCAAGCCAAAGTTGCTTTTGTGTGCGGACCAATGATTAATAATTACAATCGGGCCAGTCTGGATTTACTGCATAAAAAAGGCATGTTCCGTTTTGTTATGCCATGTGAGTTATCTCAACAGTGGTTAAGTCGTATCATCAATCAAGGTGATAAACCCAAGTTTGAAATTGAAGTGCTCGGCCACGGCTATATGCCGTTAGCTCTTTCAGCGCGCTGCTTTACCGCTAAGCATTACCAGTTACCGAAAGATAAATGCCAAACGATTTGCCAACGCCACAGCAAAGGTTTATTGGCTCAAACTCAAGAGTCGCAGCCCTTATTACGCTTAAATGGCATTCAAACTCAATCAGCGGCACAAATAAACCTGATTAACCAAATTCCCCAGATGATCACCATGGGAGTGGACTATTGGCGGATTTCACCCAACAAATTAACCGATATTGACTTGGGTTCTGAGCTTGCCAGCGCACTACAACAGGTAACAAACGACCCATTTAATACTGAAGAACTATTCAATCAACAATTTAATCACAAGCAGCATACTGCAATCATTCATCATCATTGCAATGGTTACTGGTTCGGATTGCCGGGCATGGACTATCGCCAAGAGAACCAAGAAACTGTGTTTCCGTCATAAAAACTCAGCCGATTGCCATTAATGCAACCACTCATAATAATGATAATATTCATGTTCATTAATGGCATACAAGCGACTTAAAAACTCACACACTCAAAGATGAAACACTCCAGAAACAAATCATTAACCAAATGATTATATTAGTTATTTATCATGTATAACATTATTCCCGCAAAGTAAATATCTACTCATATTTAACTAATATCTATTCGATTAAGTTATCATTTTACATACAGCAAAGAAGGGGGTAACCTTGCCTACCCAAAAAACACAACTGAATGGACATTCAATCTCTGTCCATAAGAAACAGTTGGATAGCCAAGCTGGCCAACTTACAGCAAATACGTAAGGTGTATTTAACGTGACACACAAAAAACATAACATTAAAACAATTCTTACCTTTATCATTCCGTCACTGATTGGTTTGTTACTGTTTATGACGCCTATCACTGTCAATGGTTCGATTACCATCCCAATTGCAATCATTTCAAAAGCATTGCAAAACCAAATGGGCAGTTCGATTCAGCTTATTGTGACCTGCATCGTTGTATTTATGGCAATAGCCTCATTGCTCACCCAGCTTATGAATCCTAAATTTGTGCGTAAAAATATTTTTTTACGCACCTTATTAAAAGTAAATTTATTTTGGTTAGCCGTGCGGATATTAGGCGCGGTCTTTATTGTCATGGTTTATTTGCAGATGGGACCTGATGCGATTACTTCATCGGCAACGGGTGGTTTAGTCTTAAATGATTTAGTGCCAGTACTATTTTCAGTCTTTATCTTTGCAGGCATGTTATTGCCGCTATTACTCAATTTTGGTTTATTGGAGTTTTTTGGCACGTTATTAACCAAAGTGATGCGTCCAATATTCAATTTACCCGGACGCAGTGCGATTGACTGTATGGCATCCTGGTTAGGTGATGGCAGTGTGGGTATTTTAATGACCACCAAACAATACGAAACCCGTTTTTACACGGCACGAGAAGCAGCCGTTATTGGTACCACTTTTTCAGCGGTATCGATAACTTTCAGTCTAGTGGTTATATCGCAAGTAAAACTTGAGCACTTGTTTGTACCATTCTATCTCACTGTGTGTTTGGCAGGATTTGTCGCCGCTATCATAGTGCCGAAATTACCGCCGTTATCATGGAAAAAAGATCTGTATATCGACGACACCCCACGCCATGAAGATGATGAAACAATTCCTGCCAGTCACGGTGTCTTTTCATGGGGATTTGAACAAGCAATGCAGCGAGCATCCTCTGCTGGTGGCATTAAACATGTCCTAACAGAAGGGATTAAAAACGTTGTTGATATGATTTTTGGGGTAATTCCAGTCGTTATGGCTATTGGTACCGTAGCGTTAGTGCTCGCTGAACATACACCAATTTTTAACTACTTAGGTATGCCATTTATTCCACTGTTAGAGCTACTACATATTCCTGAAGCCACTGAAGCCTCAAAAACAATTGTGGTAGGATTTGCCGATATGTTTATTCCATCTATATTGGCCAGCTCTATTGAGTCTGACTTAACCCGTTTTGTCATTGCGGCATTATCTGTCACTCAGCTTATTTATATGAGTGAAGTGGGTGCTCTTTTGATTGGTAGTAAAATTCCGGTGAACTTTTTTGAGTTGTTCGTTATCTTTATCCTACGGACATTAGTAACGCTTCCTATTATTGCATTAATGGGCCATTTACTGATTTAGTAGGCGCAACTAAACATAACATCTTAATATCAACTCAGGAGCGCATTGCGCTCCTTTTTTATACAAAATATTCTCTGCGTAACCGAGATAAATCGAGTATGCTTAACAAATAAGCATTGGCTATGTACCATAGCCATATTGATGACTAAGGGTGAACCATGGACAACAGACGTAAATTTTCTCGTATTTTATTTGCAGCCAGTGCGCATCTTGCGCAAACAGAACAAACTTGGCGCACTAAAATTTTAGATTTAAGTCTCAATGGCGCTCTAGTAGAACTGCCAGCAGGTTATACTGGTCAGCTACATACCATTTTAACCTTAGCGTTTGTGTTAGCCGATTCTGATATTGAACTGCACATGGAGGCGGAAATTGTTCATAAGACCCCAGAACATCTTGGGCTTAAAATGCACTCATATTGATGTTGACAGCATTACTCATCTGCGCCGTATTATCGAACTCAATATGGGCGATGCAGAATTATTAGATCGTGAGCTTACCTCGTTAATCACACCAGTTCCTTAAGCTTGCAGATAAACCATGAGATGTAAAAAAGGTAAGCCAATGACTTACCTTTTTTATACCAATAGCCCGCTGTATTACTCGAAAATTAATTAATCAGCTCAAGTAACTCGTGGATAGTTTTAACTGGGATGATTTTTGCGCCGAGCCCTTCCATGGTTTTATGATAATTACGAAATGGAATAAAAATCTCCGTAAAACCATGCTGCGCAGCTTCTCTCACTCTGGGCACTCCGCTATCAATTGGGCGCACATCACCATTCAAGCTCAACTCACCCATAATACAAGTGGTTCTTGGCACCACAAAGTCATTTAAACTGCTCAATAATGCTGTCACAAGCGCTAAATCGATACAGGTTTCTGACTCATCAATTTTTAACCCACCAACGATATTAAAAAATGTGTCGTGGAATATTTTGGTTTTAGTATGTTTACGCAAAATACCGGTTAACATTTTAATCCGATTCATGTTTAACCCCACACATACACGCTGGGGAAATTCTGATTCAGTTTCAGTTGTTAAACATTGGATTTCTAATAGTAAATTACGGTTACCTTTACGAATACAGGTAATAGTCGAGCCAGGTGACTCTGTAGTAGAACCCGATAAGAATATCTCACTGGGATTATCTACGCTCACCATACCGCGTTCGCTCATACGGAATATGCCCACGGTATCAACATCACCAAAACGGTTTTTATTGGCGCGCAAAGTGCGAATTTGACCATCATTAGTGTCGATATGTAACAGTGAATCCACGATATGCACTAAGGTTTGCGGTCCAGCAATTTCGTTATTTTTATTCACATGAGCAATAATGAACATGGTGACATTATTTTTTTTACAATATTGCGTAAATGCCTGCGCCGCCGTTTTAACTTGTGAAGGCGATCCAGGGCTGCCATTGGCGGCATCAGTGACGACCGCTTGAATAGAGTCAATCACCGCAAACTTGATTTGCTTGGCTTCTAATTCCTCAATAATAGCTTCTACACTGGTTTCAGACAGCAAAAACAAGTTATCTTCGTTGTAATGAAGCTTTAAACGATTAACTCGGTTTTTAAACTGCGATAATGACTCTTCTGCAGTACAGTATAATGATGCCATCGACTGTGACATTCGGGCCACTAGATCAGATAACAAGGTCGTTTTACCTGCGCCAGGATCACCGGAAATAATATTCACCGAGCCCGTGGTTAAACCACCGCTAAGCACTCGGTCTAATTCACCGATCTCAGTAAGTCTTTTTTTCAGCATCCTGTGACTCAACTTCACTGAGTTTTTTTGAACCACCACCAGCAGCACCGGCGTATCCCAATACCGAAGTACGAGAAGTAGTGTTTTTTTGTGGCAGATAATTTCATTTCCACTAAAGAGTTCCACGCACCACAACGACACTGTCCCTGCCAACGAGGATAATCTAGGCCGCAATCGTCACAAACAAATGCCATTTTTGGAGCTTTTGCCATGTTAATTCCCATGTTGCAAATCAATTAATACAATAAGATTGATACTATTAGGTCTGAGGACCAATCGATAATCACTGTGAACATATCATTCTCTATTAGTCATACCAGCTGCTCATCAATACAACTATAACGGCTTAAACCACTCATAAGACAATAATAACAATCAGCTTTACAGAGTTCTTTACGATTAACACCTTGCCCACACGCCATGTACACAAACGCTAAGCCATTATGAATAAGCTTCAAGAACACCAAGATACCGTTAAGACACTATGTTCATCTGAACGGTAAAATAATTAGCCCTAAAATCATTTCAGCATAACTCTCGAACAAGGTTCAAATCTATATTACTATAAAGATCAGCACTTTCTTGCCGATAAAATTATTAGCCAGACTCACAATAAACAATTAAAACGACAAAATAATGAGTTTAGATAACCACAGTGCATTAATCGAACAACTAAAACCTCTGTTCATGGAACCTGATTTTCAGGACGTTTTTGAGCAGTTAACTGCTGACGAATCAAATTCCACCCGTTTTCTTCTGAAAATGGAGCTCAACCGTATCTCATCATTGTGTAACAGAATTATAGATTTACGAGATAAAACAGAACTCCCTTGCAAAGAAGTCGTTATCGCTAATCAAAAGCACTTCCTTGACCAACCCGCTAAGGAGGCTTTAGAGCAAGCACTGCCTTTATACCGCAATCAATATACTCTAGGGGTATACGAACAGGTTATTAAAGCCCATAAGCTGCGACGCATAAAATTAAGAGAAAATATTCCTGCTGAGGCTATTGGCGAAGACAATCCATTTTTAATCCCTGGGGTCGTACTCGGAAGTTACTTTAATCGCTGCGAAGAACGAATGAATTATAGCATTCGAATTCTGGTTTCTCAGCAAGGAATACCCGAAGTTAATGGTATGACACTAGATTTATCTGTGGGCGGTGCGCGGATTAAGTTGCCATTAAAACACCAACTGGATCAAGACAAACCAGTTAAAATTAAACTGCTTGAAGTCAGTGATGAGTTTTATGTAGAAGAGCTACAGCATGGCATTGAATATCAAATAGTTGATGTTCAAAATAAAGACAATACAGCGATTTTTAGACTGAAAAGACTTGGTGGTGGAGAAGCATTAGATAACTTGCTATCACAGCTGATCCGCAGCTATAAATTCCGCTATAAAGTGGATGTCAACGATGTCATTGTTACAGCTACGGGTTTAGGTTATGAGCGTCATTACTTACCACTACTAACCCATTTACCATTATATATCTCCATTGTTGACGGAAAACCACTGATAGCCTATGAATTGCTCGGCAGAGGTAATCAACCGATCCAACATTATTTTCTAGATGAAAATCAAATTAGCCAGCTACCGAGTTTCATTAATACTCGCCGCTTGACCCAATTGATTAAACATCCAGACAATAATGAACATTGTTACTTATTCAGTTTTACTCATAGCGCCCATGGGAAAGTGCATTTTTACTCTGCTACATTAGCAGAGCTCAGAGCAACTAAAAATCTTCATCTATTTTTAGGTTTTGCCTCTACCAAAGCGAGCTGGCGAGTGTTTAGAATTGTCATGCAGCCTATCGATCATAGTAAGAATTATAAAAACTCTACATTACCGGGTGATGATGCTCGATATGGCGCACTTACCGAACAACAATTAGCTCAATTTAGCCATACGTTACAATTAATTGACTTAACAAATAAAGAAGCAAATGAAGACTATCAAAGTTGGTTTGATAAATCCGATGTAAATGGTTTAAAGATATTTTCGCAAGCAAAAACAAAACAACACAGCATTAAAAAAGTATCAATGCCATTTAGTGAACGACGCCATGAAGCTCGGTTCGCCTTTAAAACCTCAATCACAATTCAGCAAGGCGATAAAAAAGCCACCGGTATTACTCACGATATTTCGAGTCGAGGTTTACAACTCACGTTTGAAACTTCGACGGATTTTAATGAACCTGGTGCGGTAACATTATCATTTCCACGTCTACAAGCCGCAGCAGGCAAAGCCAATTTAACCCATTTACCTTATCAGTTAATCCGCAGCAGAATGGGGGGGAAGACTTTGCATTTAAGCGCTTTAATAGGCCATACACCCCATGATGGCGTTGAGTTTTTAAGTAAATTAATTGCCCACAACAAACAGAAGTTTGAGCAACTATCCGATCATGAAGGTCAGCAAAAAGAGCTGGCTGATGGCATGAAAAACCTGTTCATGCGCCAGTTACCCGGTGTACCATATTTTATCGAAAAAACAGTAAAATCAGCACAAATGGCTTACATAGGTATTGGTACAACGACGGATGAAATTAGCCACTTATTTGCCCAAGATAGTGACAAAGTACTGCAGTACAATTTAATGCCGCTGCTGGAAAATAACCTACTGAAACAAAAGATTATTGACCCTATCAAATTAATGAAACCGAATCAGGATATGGTTTTCTTTGAAGTGTTTATGCAACTGACTCGCCACGCTAGAGGAACAGTACAGATCCAATGTAAACTTAAATCTGAAATCGGTGATCGTGAGCAGCAAATTCAATTTATCACCCAAAGTAAAAAAGCTGGGCGCTTTATGGCATTAAGAGTGTACTTAGGGGCAACTGACAAGCCTGATATGAGCTATATTCGACGCGAGCTAGAGTTTATCCACATTCATGCTAACCACAGAGCAAAGCACCTAGAAGAGCAATTATGGAGAGTGATTGGTTCAGGTGAACTATTAGATATTACTGCTGAAGTTGAACTCCGTTTTCCTAGCTTAATGCCTGCAGCCTAGGTAATACTCAAGCAAGGATAAAATAATCGCTAGCGTTACAGTGTCAAATACCACTGCTTAATTTGCACAAAGTGATCTTGCTCTGCATGTCGATCCGTCAACATTCCTGCATGATCATAATCCAATAAATTACCCTTTTCTTTGGCGAGCAAGGTGTACTTTATCTGGCTAAAACCACATTCATCAATCATATCTCGTACATCTGACGGATTGCCTAATACACGATCATTTTTCCCCGCAATAAACCACGCTGGTGGCCAAACGGCTTTTTCAGCAGCTTGAGCATAATGAAAACTATCATCATGATCAATCCACTCTCCCCTAACCCAATCGATGGTTTGTAATAAGGACGCACTGCTCTCGTTATCCATACCAACGCGGAGTCGACTGGCATTAAAATATCCCTGCTTAGCTATGCATAATGGCGCAAAGCGATTCCAAAAAAAATCGACCATCAACCATTTCTTAAGTGATTTCACCTTTATGGTCCGTTTAGACCCAAAGGTTAGTAACGAAGCTACACTTGATTGCAAATGAGTATACCGAGCCAAACTGCTGGCCATTAATACTCCCCCCCATGAATGAGCACACCAATGAACTTTATTGACTAAAGGATGACGTTGCAGAATAAATTGTTGCACTAAAGGTAATTGCTCACGGATAACCTCACCTTGGCCCAAGGTGAAATCACGATTAATTCTAGGCTCACTCAAGCCTCGACCCGCGGTATCCATTACATAAACATCAAAGCCAGCTGCTGCCAAAAAACAGCCTAACCCACGACCTTTTTCACTGTAAAATACTTTCCCGTTAGACATAGCCCCATGCAACATCAAGATAGGGATACCTAATGCCGTTGGCAACGGAGGGCGAATATGGCGCAAATGCAATTGGCCATCACGATATGGAATGAATAATGAGTCTTGGAGGATATCTATTGTCAAAATAAGCAGTTATGTTAGTAATATTGATTATAAAACTAACATTACTGCAGTGAAACACAACTAGAATAGAGTAATAATTCTATATTTAGTCGGTAAGCGCCAATCGTTAAAGCTGTAAACAAAAAACCAATGCTCGTAAGTCGATATTTTGTATTGATGCATCTGCGGCTTCAATTAACTTTAGGCTTTGCATGAAATGCTACCCCCAAGTCTGCGGCCTGAATCATTGGAATATCATTAGCACCATCACCAATAGCCACTCGCTGGCCTGATGCGATAGTCCATTGTTGTGCACATTGACTCACCACATTAGCTTTATATTGCGCATCGACAACATCACCAGTGACTTCACCGGTTAGCTTACCATTAACAATAACCAGCTCATTGGCAAACGCAGCATCAAGATTAAGTAACTGCTTTAAGTGGCCAACAAAAGGTGTAAAACCACCGGAAGCAACCACCAGTTTCCATTGATGCGCTTTTAACTCGGCGAGCATGGTTTCAAGACCGGGCATTAAAGGCAAGGTATCACATAACTGCTGAATAATCGCCGCATCAGCCCCGGCAAGTTTGCTCACTCGCAGCCTTAAAGACTGCTCAAAATCTAACTCTCCACGCATTGCACTTGCGGTTACTTTTGCCACTTCGTCGCCAACACCAGCCATGGCAGCCAGTTCGTCAATACACTCAATTTCAATGGCTGTGGAGTCCATATCCATGACGAGCAATCCAGGTTGATTTAGACGTGCTAGCGGTTGTTGAATAAGCACAATTTCAGCTGGAATGTTATGTGGAAATGATGCTATCCATTGCTCATCCACGGTCTGAGTTGCTAGTTCAAAGCCAAATAAATCATTCTGTCTCACAAGCTTAGCGACATGAGCATCGGTTGATATTGAAGAGAGCCATGACTCAATCTCACTTGAGCATTCGCCATTAAAAATAACTCGGCAACGGTAAGGTAAATGAGCTTGCAAGCTCAATAAATATTCTGACTCTTGATAGCGATATAACACACTGCCTAGATGTTGGTATGTATCACAAGTATCTGAAAATAAGAAGTTTAATAAAGCGTTATCACATTTTTCCAGCATCAATACGGCCTCTTAGAATGTTACGACTATCTACTGACAAATTTTTCGATTAGTATAGCTTTTTGATAATTCTCTGTAATTGGATTGGTACTGAGTGCTTGTTAGACAAATAATGCATCCAAAACAGCCCCCAATTAAATAGAAAAAACCCTGAGGATTAAAGTGATTTTTGTTAAAGGTCTTAAGAAAAGACAAAAAATCAGCAGGATTGTGCAAATTATCGTGGCAATAGTGCTGATCTTCGGCCTAATCTATTTGTGGCAATCGAGTTTACGTAATGGTCAAAAATTACTAAATTCGCAGACAAAAGTAATGGCAAGACTATTAGCACAACAAGCTGCTAATGGTGCAGCTCCTGCAATGTATTTGCAAAATGATGAGCAGCTTCAATGGCTTGCCTCTGCGCTAGCTGACCCTAAAGTTATGTCGGTCAATATCTATAATTCTCAAGGCGTCAGATTGGCTTTCGCCCAGAGCGTCTCTTATGAAAAACTAGAAGCTGATTCAGAAATATTAAAAGGCTTATTAAAACCATATCCTCCGTTAATTGAAAATGTCATCCAGGATGAAAACAATTTAGGCTATGTTGAAGTACGTTTGAATCTTGATATCTTTTTTGACGAAATCAAAATATTGCATGAACAAAACATGCAATTACAACAGATGATGTTGATTGTTGCTGGTTTTATTGGTTTGCTATTATCGCGAGCATTATCATTTAAGCGTGCCGATTTTGATCGACGTAAGACCCAAGCTAAGTTGCGTAAAAAGCCTAAGAAGATCGCCTTGGTAAACGCTGACGAGCCTAAAAGTGGCCCACAAGAACCTAAAACGTAGAGAATAAAATTACAGACATAAAAAATGGGCACTCTAATGAGTGCCCATTTTCATTTATAACGTTTGATTATAGCGTTAATGCTGCATCTAAGGTCATAATAATCATGTCGCTGAATGTGGTTTGACGTTCATCAGATGTGGTTTTTTCACCAGTACGGATGTGGTCAGATACAGTAACAACACACAAGGCTTTAGCACCTAATTCATGTGCAACACCATATAAACCAGCGGCTTCCATTTCGACACCTAGAATGCCCATTTTTTCCATAACATCAAACATTTGAGGATCTGGAGTATAAAATAGGTCGGCAGAGAAAACGTTACCAACACGGATTTTAGTACCGTGCGCTTTAGCTGAATCAACAACTGCACTGAGCAAGCTGTAATCTGCAATGGCAGCAAAATCGTTATCTTTGAAACGTAAACGGTTCACTTTAGAATCAGTACATGCACCCATACCGATAATCACATCGCGTACTTTTACGTCAGTGCTGATTGCGCCACAAGTACCTACACGGATTAAGTTCTTAACCCCGTAGTCTTTGATAAGTTCGTGTGCATAGATTGAACAAGATGGGATACCCATACCTGAACCCATAACAGAAATACGCTTACCTTTATATGTACCGGTAAAACCGAGCATATTACGCACATCAGTCACTTGCTCAACATTTTCTAAAAATGTTTCAGCTATGTATTTTGCACGCAATGGATCGCCAGGAAAAAGTACCGTTTCAGCAAAAGCACCTTCTACAGCATTAATATGTGGTGTAGCCATGTTTATAACCCCTATGTTTCTATTTTATTTTGTGTTGCTTAATCTTGTTTGTAGTTTAGCAAAACCATTAACCTTTATATAGAACCGTCGTTTGAAAATGTGACTAATTAATAAAAGATTTACCATAATCCATCGGTTCTAGCTTGAAATAACTCGCAATAGATTGACCGATATCGGCAAAAGATTGACGACGACCTAGTGAACCGGCAGATAAACCGGCGCCATAGGCAAGAACAGGAACACGCTCACGAGTATGCTCAGTGCCAACCCAAGTAGGATCACAACCATGATCAGCGGTGAACACGACTAAATCTTCAGGTTGTAGAATAGCCAAGAGTTCAGGTAAACGTGAATCAAAGTATTCAAGAGCTTTAGCATAACCAGCAGTATCGCGACGGTGACCATAATGAGAGTCAAAATCAACAAAGTTAGTAAACACTATAGTGTTATCACCAGCACGTTTAATTTGTGCTAAGGTTTCATCGAATAACTCTTCAAGTCCGGTCGCTTTAAATTGCTGCGTAATACCACTATGAGCATAGATATCAGAAATCTTACCAATACTAACCACTTCACCACCGGCATCTTTCAGCTTATCTAATACGGTCGGTGCTGGAGGTAATACGGCATAATCATGACGATTACCGGTACGGGCAAAATCAGCAGCACTAGTACCAATAAATGGACGGGCGATCACACGGCCAATATTATAAGGTTCTAACTCTTCACGGGCTATTTTGCACAAGTTGTATAAATTTTCTAAGCCAAAACTTTCTTCATGACACGCTATTTGGAATACAGAGTCTGCAGAGGTGTAGAAAATAGGCTTGCCTGTTTTCATGTGCTCTAGGCCTAACTCTTCAAGAATTTGAGTCCCCGAGGCGTGGCAATTGCCTAAGAACCCATCTAAACCAGCACGTTGAAGAATTTTATCAGTGAGTTCTTTAGGAAATGAGTTGGTTAAATCACTAAAATAACCCCACTCATAAAGAACAGGAACCCCTGCCATTTCCCAGTGACCGCTTGGCGTGTCTTTGCCCGAGCTTAATTCGTCAGCATGGCCATAAGCACCGATGATTTCGACGTTATCAGCAAATCCAGCAGCAAATTTACCAGTACTTTCAAAACCAGCATGGCCTAGGCCAAAGCGAGCAAGATTAGGTAACTTCAATGGACCTTGACGGCCGATATCCGCTTTGCCATCAGCACAAGCTTGCGCGATGTGACCAAAGGTATCAGAACCAAGATCGCCGAACTTATCGGCATCAGTTGCGGCACCGACACCAAAAGAGTCGAGCATTAAAATAAAAGTACGTTTCATTATGTGTTTCCTTATAAATCTGAAGCGCGAATATAACGATATATTTCAGGCGTCTTCTGTGGCGCACTGTCGCCAATGATAATGGCTTGTTGGACAGCTGCGGCAGCTTCGGCGAAAGCATCTTCAGATTGAGCATGGATCATCGCTAACGGTACATCTTTGTTAACTTCCTGGCCCAATGCACATACTTGGGTTAATCCAACACTGTAATCGAGTGCATCACCAGGTTTGCGACGTCCACCACCTAAGGTGACGACGGCTAAACCAAGTTCTCGGGTATCCATTTGGTATGCAAAACCTGATGTATTGGCATACACAGGGCGAATGATTTTCGCATGAGGTAGATACTTATCATATGCCTCAACAAAATCGGTTGGGCCACCTAAACCAGATACCATTTTAGCAAAAGCTTCAGCTGCTTTACCATTATCTAATACAGCGTTTAGCTTATTACGCGCTTCCGCTTCATTCTGTGCAATACCACCCAAAATGAGCATTTCGGCACATAATCCCATGGTGACAGCATATAAACGAGGATTACGATATTGACCCGTTAAAAAGTTTATCGCTTCACGCACCTCAACAGCATTACCAGCACATGATGCTAAAACTTGATTCATGTCAGTTAACAATGCCGTTGTTTTGGTACCTGCGCCATTAGCAACGGCAGTAATACTGCGGGCTAATTCTTCAGATGCTTCATAGGTAGGCATAAATGCCCCGCTGCCCACTTTGACATCCATTGCGAGAGCGTCTAGTCCTGCGGCTAATTTTTTAGACAAAATAGATGCGGTAATAAGTGAGATTGACTCAACCGTTGCGGTATTATCGCGAATTGAATAAAAACGTTTATCGGCAGGGACTAGATCACCAGTTTGACCAATAATGGCTACACCAGCGTCTTTAACGACTTTGCGGAATAATTCACTTGAAGGTTCAGTTTGATAACCAGGAATAGCATCAAATTTATCTAACGTTCCACCAGTATGGCCTAAGCCACGGCCAGAAATCATTGGTACATAACCACCACATGCCGCAGCCATAGGGCCAAGCATTAGGCTGATGACATCGCCTACACCACCAGTGCTGTGCTTATCAATAATAGGGCCATTGAGGCCGAGTGAATCCCAATTTAATACAGTGCCGGAATCACGCATTGCAATCGTTAAGGCAATTCGCTCATCCATATTCATATCTTTGAAATACACAGCCATACCAAATGCGGCAATTTGCCCTTCAGAAACAGTGTTATGAGTGATGCCATCTACAAAAAATTGAATTTCGGCAGTGCTTAATGCATCACCGTTACGTTTTTTACGGATAATCTCTTGAGCAAGAAACATATAGAGTCCCCATGAGGCAATCCAACACCTTTAGGATCGCCATTAATATCAAGAATGTCATTCAATGATGACGCTTTGCATAACGATGATTCGTTATGCAAAGTGGCTGTTAATACATTATGCCAATTAGTAACCTGAAGTCGGTTTCGGTGCTTCAGTTAGCTCTAATGTATGCAGCAAGCTATTTAATAAGCTAGAAGCACCAAAGCGGAAAGTCTGTGGACTAACCCAATCAGCACCCAAAATACGCTCAGCCAGATCTAAAAACTCTGCTGTTTGAGCCGCATCACGCACGCCGCCAGCAGGCTTAAAACCAACTTGACGATCTTTTTCGCTGATCACGGTCAACATAATTTCAGCCGCTTCAAGAGTGGCATTAACCGCCACTTTACCGGTTGATGTTTTAATAAAGTTAGCGCCAGCATCAATTGATAATTCAGAAGCTTTACGAATAAGAGCAGGATCTTTTAACTCACCAGATTCGATAATGACTTTCAACAATACATCATCACCACACTCTTCTTTACACGCTTTAACCAGTTCAAAGCCAACAGTCTCATTACCTTCCATTAATGCACGGTATGGAAAGACAACATCAACCTCATCGGCACCATAAGCAACGGCAGCACGAGTTTCTAATACAGCGATAGCGATATCATCATTACCGTGTGGGAAGTTAGTCACAGTCGCAATCTTAATGTCTTCACAATCAAGCTCATTAAGGGTTTTACGTGCAATAGGAATAAAGCGAGGATAAATACAAATCGCAGCTGTATTACCAGCAGCAGACTTCGCTTTATGGCACAAGTCGATCACTTTTTGATCGGTATCATCGTCATTTAATGTGGTTAAATCCATTAATGAAATACCGCGTAACGCTGCTTTTTTTAAATCAGTCATAATTGCTCTCCGAAACGAAAAATCAAAGTCGATAATTTTTTTCAGGCAACACTATAGAATGGGCATATGATTATTATTATGGCCGGGCCTTCAGTGTTGCCAGTAAATCTAGATAATATTTACTAACCTAAGTATTCAATCTGATAACGAGTACCACGACTTGAATCCTTGAAGACCGGAAAAGAAAAAACAAAGACATTTGTTTCAACAATTCCGCGAAAAATCCATTTTAGCGCGTAAAGATACAACTTTGTAGAGTACAAACCTTTATATAAAAATATTGTTAACTTAATAGTTTTAAATAAAAATTCGCGGCTGTCTTATAGTGGAAAAGTTAGAGCCGCAAATGCGACTCTAACATGCACTATACCTATCTTAGAACTTGTAAGTTGCTGTTAGGTAATGTGACCAACCTGTAGATTCTAGGCCAACGATTCCGCCTTCATCTTCAAGTAGGTATACGTCTTTGAAGCCTTTTAAGCCATAACCAAGAGCGTAACGATCTGAGTGCCAGTATAGACCAAAGAAGATGTTACCACCGCTTGAAGTCTTAGGAACGAACATGTCGTCAACTGCGTCTGCACCAAATTGATAATCAACATAACCTTGGAATGACAAGAAGCTCTTGTTATCAAAGAAGTAGAAAGGTTTGAACCAGTTAGCTGAGAACTGATATCCGTTCCACTCTTTAGCATTCATGTCGTAGAAACCGTAAAGGTTCATACCAGTTTTGCCTAACCAAGGTACATTTACGTCAGCACCAACACCCCAGAATGTAGAGTTAACGCCTTCGCCGTTAAGACCATCCCAGTTAAACAAAGTAGAGAAATATACTTCTTGGATTGGGCCAAAAGATAAATCTTTACCTGTAATAGCATCGATAGAGAAACGTGGAGCAAACTTCATAAACAATTTGCTAGTGCCAGAACCTGGGTTCTTGTCACCATTGTCAGACGTTTCATTAGCTAAGTTGAATACATCAACATAACCGTATAAATCTACAACACCAGAACGACCACCAAACTCCATTTCTAAATAGTTATGTTGATCACCTGAAGCTGGGTTATCTGGCTTTTCACCGATAGAGTACATAGCGTTAAACTGCATCCACTTGTAATCAGTACCGTGAAGATCGCTGCGGTCTGCAGCAAAAGCATTACCAGAAATAGCAGCAACTGTTGCACCGGCTAAAGCTAACATTTTTACATTTTTCATCATCAACCCCATGTATATTATTAAACTATCTTCGTGGATAGCACTTCTTTTTTAATCATTCGCATTTTACCGTTACTGATATTAATCTCAATATTTAATCGATAAAAAACGAATACAAAATTCTTTTTTGTGAACAATGTCGCGACTATTTGTCTACACTCTATTCACAATTTGACATTTTAATTTTGACTAGAGGATTTAATACATCCTCTTTCGCAATCAATAAAACGGCATAACTTCGTATTGGGAAACGGTGGATTAACACAAAATCAATAACAACTTTATTATAAACTGGGTCTCTAATATGGATTAAGCTAAAGACCCAGTTATTGGGGTATTCCCCCTGGACTTACTCTTAGATAGCTAAGAATAAACCGGCTAATGTCGCGCTCATTAAGTTAGCTAATGAACCAGCGATAACAGCACGGATACCTAATTTAGCAAGGTCATGGCGACGTGAAGGAGCCATAGCACCTAAACCACCAAGTAAAATTGCAATTGAAGATAAGTTAGCGAAACCACATAGGGCGAAAGAGATGATCGCTTTAGTGCGGTCAGACATCATGACACCAGTTTCTGCTACAACTTTGAAACCTTCTGCTGAAGCATCAAGTAGATACGGAGCAAAATTTAAGTAAGCAACAAATTCGTTAACTACAATCTTTTGACCGATGAAAGAACCAGCAACAAGCGCTTCATTCCAAGGTACACCGATTAAGAATGCTAAAGGCATAAAGATATAACCAAGGATGAGTTCAAGAGTAATACCCTCTAAACCGAACCAACCCGTTACACCACCGATGATACCGTTGATCATGGCGATTAAACCAACGAATGCGATCAACATAGCACCAACGTTTAATGCTAAATGCATACCTGATGCAGCAGCATCTAACACGTTTGCTGGCTTATCAGGATCATCTGGTAAATCGTCCATTTCGTTGATAGCAGCTTCTGTTTCTGGGTGCATCAATTTAGCCATTAACAGACCACCAGGAGCAGCCATGAATGATGCAGCAACTAAATATGCAATTGGAACACCCATTTGCGCGTAACCAGCTAATACAGAACCTGCAATAGAAGCTAGACCGCCCACCATGATGGCGAATAATTCAGATTGTGTCATTGTCGCAATAAACGGACGCACAACTAATGGTGCTTCAGTTTGACCAACGAAAATGTTCGCTGTTGCTGACATTGATTCAGTGCGGCTAGTACCGAGTGCTTTTTGTAAAGCGCCACCGATAATACGGATAACCCACTGCATAATGCCTAAATAGTAAAGCACTGCAATTAGAGAAGAGAAGAAAATAATGACAGGTAATACGTTAATGGCAAAAATAAAACCAACTTTAAAGTTAGCTAAATCACCAAATAAGAAGCTAGTACCGGCTTGTGCATAACTAATCACACTTGATACCGCATCTGAAACACCTTTCAGAATATCTTTACCGACTGGAACATATAAAACAAAACCTGCGAAGAATGCTTGAATAGCTAAAGCACCACCAACAGTACGAACATTAATTGCTTTTCTATTATTTGATAGCGCAAAACCTATCAATAGTAAGGTGACCACCCCTACTAAACTCATTATTATATCCATTAATCATCACCCTTTTGTTAACAGTTTTTTTGAATGTTGTTAACTCACCTAATTTCCGCTGACGATTATAACTGAGCGTGAAACGAAAAGCGTCGTTTTGATCAAGTTTTTAAACTTTAATTTCAAACCCTTACGACATTAAAAACAATTAATAATGTTGTGTTCATAAAAAAACAATTAAAGCTCAAACAGTTGCAAAGCATTTTTATTCAACTGTTCTAATATACAGACAGTGGTTTTTTTCTTTAAAAATGCGATTTCGGACACAATTCGAGGCAATATAAGGGGAGTATTTCGTGATTTAGGTTGATCAAACGGAGGCATGCTAGGTGAATCTGTTTCTAATAAAAAGTGTTCTAAGGGTAAATTAACCACTGTTTCACGGAGCTTTTTCGCACTAGGATTGAGCATTAAAGCACCAACACCTAATTTAAAACCGAGCGAAACATAGCGTTTGGCTATATCACTGTTGCCATAAAAACCATGCACCACACCACCCTTTATCAATTTAAAACGCGCTAACATTGTCAATAATTGTTGATGCGCTTTCACGGCATGTAAAATGACAGGCAATTGATAATTTTGTGCCAGTAATAATTGTTTTTCAAGTAACAACAATTGGTTATCTGACCAGTGATGCAATTTATCTAGGCCACACTCTCCAATCGCCACCAAACGCTTATTATTGCTATATTGCTGTAACATTGCATCAAGCTTCAATATCGCTGCATCAATGTCATCTGGGACAAACCAAGGATGAATTCCAAGCGAAAAATAACAATCAAATTTATCTGCAATATGAATTTGCTGCGGCCACTTTTCTGCTGATACTCCCGGTAAAATAACCGAAGTAATACCACTTTCATGCATAGCATCAAATAATTGTGTTCTATCATTATCAAACTCTGCCATGTCGAGATGTGCATGGGTATCAATCATAAGATCACGCTCTGCTATTACTGATATTAATTACGGATATCATGTTAAGTGATAATAGACTCATATATTGACATACCACGCCCATGATCGCTCATCCTTGGTGCACAACTGAATTTATTTTTCTGTGTCAACGTCATCTCAGCGTTCCATAAGATGCAATTTTGCCAAGATGTTACCAATAAAAGCTTAAAAACAGCTTTGTTAAGTCAAATATCTTAAAAATAGTAATAAAAAAGGCGGCAAAGCCACCTTTCATTAACATACCTGAAACATTTACTATAACAATTAATGCTCTCGAGTTTTGGCAAACTCAATATCAGGATAACGTTCCATTGATAGGTTTAAATTAACCATAGTAGGAGCAATATAGGTAAGATTATCACCACCATCCAGGGCTAAATTCTGACTACACTTACGACGAAACTCTTCCAGTTTACGCTCATCTTTGCAATACACCCAGCGAGCAGTACTCACACTGATACCTTCGTAAATGGCTTCGACGTTGTATTCACTTTTTTAAGCGTCCAACAACCACTTCAAACTGCAGCACACCAACCGCTCCAACAATTAAATCGTTAGAGTCTAGAGGTCTAAAGACCTGTACAGCGCCTTCTTCAGATAATTGCACTAATCCTTTGAGGAGCTGCTTTTGTTTCAGTGGATCTTTTAAACGAATACGGCGGAACATTTCTGGAGCAAAGTTAGGAACACCCGTAAAGCGAAACTTTTCGCCTTGGGTAAAGGTATCACCAATACGCATGGTGCCGTGATTATGTAATCCAATAATATCACCAGGATATGCCGCTTCAGCACGAGCACGATCCCCTGCCATAAAGGTTAATGCATCACTGACATTAACATCTTTACCAATGCGAACATGGTGCATTTTCATGCCTTGCTCATACCGACCCGAGCAAACACGCATAAAAGCAACGCGGTCACGGTGTTTAGGGTCCATGTTGGCTTGAATTTTGAAGATAAATCCTGAGAATTTTTCTTCATCAGGCGTCACGTTGCGTGCATCACTTTCACGTGGTAACGGCTTAGGTGCCCACTCGACGATACCGTCTAGAATATGATCGACACCAAAGTTGCCTAAGGCTGTACCAAAGTAAACAGGGGTCAGCTCACCTTTTAGAAAGGCTTGCTGATCAAATTCATGTGAAGCACCAGCAACCAGCTCCATTTCATCACGAATTTCAGACGCATAAGAGCCCAGTACTTTATCAAGCTCAGGATTGTGTAATCCTTTAATGATACGTTCTTCTTGAATGGTATGACCCATACCACTTTGGTATAAAATAACTTCATCACGTAAAATGTGATATACACCTTTAAACTCTTTACCTGAGCCAATAGGCCAAGTAATAGGGGCACAAGCTATCTTTAAAATCGCTTCAACTTCATCCATTAACTCTATAGGATCGCGAATATCACGGTCACATTTATTCATGAACGTCACAATAGGCGTATCGCGTAAACGGGTCACTTCCATTAATTTAATGGTTCGATCTTCAACACCTTTAGCGGAGTCAATCACCATTAAACACGAGTCGACCGCAGTCAGGGTACGATAAGTATCTTCAGAAAAGTCTTCGTGACCAGGTGTATCAAGTAAATTGATTAGTGCTCCACCGTAAGGAAACTGCATAACAGAGGTGGTAATAGAAATACCACGATCTTTTTCCATTTCCATCCAGTCAGATTTAGCATGTTGACCAGACTTTTTGCCTTTTACCGTGCCAGCCTTTTGTAAGGCATTTCCGAATAAAAGTACTTTTTCGGTGATGGTGGTTTTACCCGCATCGGGGTGCGAAATGATGGCGAAGGTACGACGCTTGTCGACCTCAACTTTATTGCCTGACATGTTAACCTTGCACTAGCCGCTAAAAAAGGCGCAAATTATAGCGCCTATCGGCAGAATTGGCTAGGCAAAGTGTTTTTTAGCTTTTCGAGGATAATTCGGAAGACTGTAGGATTATATTTTTCATTTTAGCTAATTCAATTCTGGCATAACGATGTTCAACAAAATCATAAATGTTGGTCGCTAAGGTTAACCGATAAAAATTAGCAGCTTGCTGATATTGGCCATTTGCAGCGGCATGCTTAGCTAAGTAAAAATACGCTTCGCATAAACGCTCTGCATATTCTTTTGGTTGAGACAAGCCCACTTTCGCCGCTGAAAATACTTGCTCTTGACTCATTTTACCTAAGTAAAAATCAACCAACACACTTGACCATTGTTGATTATTTAACTGTTTTCGTTGCGTCGCTAAATCGATTAACGCGTTACTTTTATCGACCTCTGAAGCCATCAAATAGAGCCAAAGTACACGATAACCATCAGTAGGGTCTCGATCATAAAACGCTTGCATGTCACTGACAGCTAATTGGTAACGCTCGCCATAATACAACGCGATGCCACGATTTAAGAAGGCATAATCATAGTTTGGTGACAGTTCCAGTACCCCATCAAATGCTTCATAGGCACTGTCAAACTCACCTTCTTGAGTATAATAAATACCCAAGAAATTATATGCATCCGCTAAATCGGGTTGCAACTTTAATGCTTGATGGAAATCAATTCGACCCAGTAAACGCAGTCCTACACTGTCATATATGACGCCGCGATCATAATGAAAACGTGCACGCTGTTCGTCAGTTAATTCCATGGTAGCCAAAATTTCATTTAGCTTTGCCAGCGTCACTTCTAACTTATAGTCTGGCATGACAGGGGCTACAATCATCTGCCCTGCAGTATCATCATTTGAACCTAACGTTGCAGCACAACCTGACAACATCATACTTGCACCAACAACAACGGCAACGATTGTGGTGCGTAGCTTACATTCCATCCGCTTTACCTTATCAGGTTCTATTAATATTCAACATCATAGCAATCTGGCAATCTAAGAGCCATGCGCATTAACGATTATTTTTCGATAGATAAAAAAAGGAGACCAAATGGTCTCCTTTTTTGTCGTTAAACTTTAAAAAATTACTCAGCAGTTTCTTTTGCTTGAGCTTCTTTAATTGACAGTCTTACGCGACCTTGACGATCCACTTCCATTACCTTAACAGCAACTTCTTGGTTCATCTCTAGGTGATCAGATACGTTAGCAACACGCTCATCACTGATTTGTGAAATATGCACTAAACCATCTTTTCCAGGTAGAATGTTAACAAATGCACCGAAATCTACGATACGGATAACTTTACCGTTATAGATACGACCCACTTCAACTTCGGCAGTGATTTCTTCAATACGACGAATAGCTTCTTTGGTAGCTTCGCCATTTGAAGAGGCAATTTTCACAGTACCATTGTCATCAAGTTCAATAGTTGTGCCAGTCTCTTCAGTTAGAGCACGAATTACTGCGCCGCCTTTACCAATCACATCACGGATCTTCTCTGGGTTGATCTTGATTGTGGTAATACGTGGAGCGTGAGCAGAAATATCGTCACGATGTGAACCAATAGCTTGATCCATTACGTTTAGAATATGAACACGTGCGCCATAAGCTTGTTGCAGTGCAATATCCATGATCTCTTTAGTGATACCTTCGATTTTGATATCCATCTGCAATGCAGTAATACCATCACGAGTACCGGCTACTTTAAAGTCCATATCACCTAAGTGATCTTCATCACCTAAGATGTCAGAAAGTACAACAAAATCGTCGCCTTCTTTAACAAGACCCATCGCAATACCAGCAACAGATGATTTAATCGGTACACCGGCATCCATTAATGCTAATGAAGTACCACATACAGAAGCCATTGAGCTTGAACCGTTAGATTCAGTAATTTCAGATACAACACGAATGCTGTATGGGAATTCTTCAGCAGAAGGCATAACGGCATTCATACCGCGCCATGCTAACTTACCATGGCCAATTTCGCGACGCTTAGGTGAGCCAACCATACCTGTTTCACCAACAGAATACGGAGGGAAGTTATAATGAAGCATAAAGCGATTAGTACGCTCACCCATGATGCTATCAATCTTTTGTGCATCACGTTCAGTACCTAGAGTACAGGTAACTAAAGCTTGAGTTTCACCACGAGTAAACAATGAACTACCGTGAGTACGTGGAAGTACACCGGCTAAAACACTCAATGCGCGAATCATATCTGGTTCACGACCATCGATACGTGGCTTGCCACTGATAATACGTCCGCGAACAACATTTTTCTCTAGACTGCCAAGTAGATTGTCTACTTCGCGAGTATCAACATCTGGGTTTTCAGCCACTAATGCCGCTTTGGCAGCCGCTTTAACGATGCCAACTTGTACATAACGATCTTGCTTAACTTCAATTTGATAAGCTTCTGTCATGCCAGCTTCTGCAAGCTCTTTGATTTTAGCAACTAACACTTGATCTTGAACTGGTGCAGTCCAATCCCATGTTGGCTTGCCAGCTTCTGCTTTGAACTCAGCAATAGCATCAACAACGACTTGTTGTTGGTCATGACCATAAGTCACCGCACCTAGCATAATCTCTTCTGCAAGCGCTTTCGCTTCAGATTCAACCATCAATACAGCAGCTTTAGTACCCGCAACGACTAAGTTTAATGAGCTTGTTGCAAGCTGATCAACCGTTGGGTTAAGGACATATTCATCGTTGATATAACCAACACGCGCCGCACCTAGTGGACCGCTGAAAGGAATACCAGAAATAGCTAATGCCGCAGAGGTACCGATCATTGAAACAATGTCTGGCTCAATTTGTGGGTCAACAGACACCACAGTGATGATAACTTGAACTTCGTTTTTAAAACCGTTAGGGAATAAAGGACGAATAGGACGGTCAATAAGGCGTGCAATCAGAGTTTCATCTTCTGAAGGACGACCTTCACGCTTGAAGAAACCACCAGGGATTTTACCTGCAGCATAGGTTTTTTCTTGATAGTTAACAGTTAGCGGGAAGAAGTCACGGCTTAAATCCGCTACTTTTTTACCAACTACAGTAACTAATACTGTGGTATCGCCCATGCTTGCTAAAACTGCAGCATCTGCTTGACGTGCAATAACACCTGTTTCTAAGGTGACTGTATGTTGACCATACTCAAAACTCTTTACAATTGGATTCACGTGACCCATTCCTTAATTTAATGACCTTTAATTACGCGCACAAGTATACTTCAATTACACCGAATAGTTAAATAGACGCGCGATACAGAATGAGAAAATGTTTTAAATAATCATTTTCCTAGATGAGATCACAGCATTAACAAACGATTTTGACAGTGATGAGCGAGTTTACGCCGATTAAATGACATGAGGTTCACTATTTGGCTTGATTATTAATGACAACAGAGATGAATTTAACTAAAGTCGTAGTAATAAGTATTATTATTTTTTATGAAAGTTAACTAATTAATTCGCCCTATTGGCGATTTAATTTATATTGAGTATAAATTCTTGTAGTTTTAGGCTGTTAAACTGCAAATTTAACGTGAAAAGTCACTTCGATGACATGGAATAATACATGACGGCTCGTTTTAAGTCTCTCACATGGAAACAAACTAACTTAGTAGTTTTTACTGCTTTGTTTTTTGCTGTTGCTATTTTTATCATCGAAATAGCACTCGTCGTTGTTACCGCTAAACAACAGCTTACCGCGGCACAACAAGAGCTGCTCAATTCCGTCGAACAAACCACTACCAACGCGGTATGGTCGTTAGATGATAAACTTGCCAGTCAAACCCTAGAAGGCATTATAAAAGTCGATAATGTTGGCTCTGCAGTCATCGAGCTCGATGATGGTTCATTGTTTGTGTCTGAGGTAAATGAAACCGGAGAGTCCTCAAAAGCTTATGTTTCCTTAAGTAATCGTCTGTTTGGGGATCTAAAAGAAATCGCCCGTCCACTGTATCGCCCTTTCTATTTTGAAGGAAACAAACAACAACAGCTTATTGGCACCCTGACGATTTTTTACGATACCCAAAAGCTGACCACGAAACTGTTTAATCAATTACAACTCGGACTTATCGCAACATTAGCTCGAGCATTATTACTCACATTAGTATTAACCGTAGTATTTCATCGTTTTCTCACTCAACCGATAGCTCGGATTAGCGAAGCAATTGACAAAATTGATCCTGATTATCCTGACGAAAACCTGTTACCTATGTCAAAAGCTCATAAAGATGATGAGTTAGGACTGGTGACCAGTAAGTTTAATCAAATATTATTGCAGTTCAGTCAAACTCAAAATAAGCTGCGCAAAATGGCAACCCGAGATCCATTAACGGGCTTACCAAACAGGACCTTATTATTAGAGACATTGAATGTCACCATTCAACGCTCTCGAGTCCACAAACGAAATTTTGCTCTACTCTTCATTGACTTGGATCGCTTTAAAAATATTAATGACTCCTTAGGCCATGCCATAGGTGATCAGTTCCTAGCTCGTATTGCGCGTATATTAGAACGAGTGGTGGGTGACAGAGGCAGCGTGGCTCGTCTTGGCGGTGATGAATTTGTTATCTTAGCCGATGAGATCCAAACACCTTCACAAGCGGCAGACTTTGTTGATAAATTACTCGCTCAATTAAATACCCCAATCCAGCTTAATGAGCACGCAATTCATCCCGCGGCATCGATAGGCATTTCTATATATCCCGAAGACGGTATCACTGCGGAAGACCTAATTCGTCATGCCGATATCGCCATGTACAGCGCTAAAGCGGCTGGCTCTAATCAGTGGTCATTTTTCAAGCAACAAATGACTGAACGTGCGGCAATAAGACTTCGCACAGAAGCCTCATTACACGACGCATTGAAAAACAACGAATTCTTATTATATTTTCAACCTAAATTTGATTTAAAAACCAACAAAGTCGTCGGATGCGAAGCCCTTATCCGTTGGCAAAAAGACGGTCAATTGATAAGCCCGATGTCATTTATCCCTGTGGCCGAAGAAACCGGAATTATTATCCCAATTGGCCGTTGGGTTATCGAGCAAAGCTGCAAAGTGATCCGAGAATGGCAACGTAAATACAATTATGAGATCCCTATTGCGGTGAACGTGGCATCGCAGCAATTCGCTGATGCCAGTTTAGTACCCGACATCAAGCAACTGGCAATTCGATACCAGATACGTCCTGAATTACTGGAAATTGAAATTACCGAAACATCGCTGATGAATGATGTTGAACAAGCAGTGACTAAATTAGAACAGCTTAAATCTGCCGGTTTTGGTATTGCGGTCGATGACTTTGGCACAGGATACTCGTCATTATCCTATCTACGTCACTTGCCAATAACAACAATGAAGATTGATCGTGCCTTTGTAAGTGATCTTCCTGAAGATAGTGCAATCGCATCGACTATTTTAATGTTGGGTCGTCAACTTGATTTGACCATTGTTGCTGAAGGTATTGAAAATATTCAACAACTTGAATGGCTCAAAGAAAATCAATGTGAGATTGGTCAAGGCTTTTACTTTAGCCAACCACTGCCGTTAGCCGAGTTTGAAGAGAAATATATTATCAGTAATACAGCTAAAGTCATTCATGCTTAAACACTCTGTATAAGCCACAGTAAACCTATCTCGTCAGCGGCTTACCCATAAGCGGCAAAGTATCATTTAGCGGCTAATAATCCTGTTAAAGGCCCCCTTTTCCCTTATTAAGTGAAATCAACTAAGTTAGTAGGGCAAAGGGCTATTGGCGAGGTATTTGTTACCCAAGTTTAGGCTGATTACAACCCACAATTCTTTTTTCTTTCAGTTCTTAATAATTTTAAGACTTAAAGCTGAGCAAAATATCCTAAAGACAAAACATAGATGAAGTTGCTCTGGAGTGATTAAAGTGCGGTTAAGTGCCCATTAACTCTTGTTGAATGTAGTCATGATCAACGGCCATTATTTATCCAAGCCTTAAAGGCTATTTCGGTAGATATGACAATATCGATACAGATTTGATCAATCAAAGTATGACTAAAAAACAACCACAAATGATTATGGGAACTGGTCAGTGAAAGGATGGGCTAAAAACAAGCATTTTTAGGCAATAAAAAAGGAAGCTATTAGCCTCCTTTTTTATGGTTTAATCAGCCTACTAAAGTAAGCCGAGTGTCGAATTAACGACGTAAACCTAACTTCTGGATCATAGCAGTGTAACGTGCTACGTCAGTACGCTTTAAGTAAGCAGAAAGCTTACGGCGTGCACTAACCATACGTAATAAACCACGACGAGAGTGGTGATCATGGATGTGCTCTTTAAAGTGACTTTGAAGGTGGTTAATTTGAGCAGTTAACAAAGCTACTTGAACTTCAGTTGAACCTGTATCGTTTTCGCCGCGACCAAAATCAGCTAAAATTTTTGCTTTTGCTTCAGCACTTAGTGACATGTGTATCTCCAAAAAAAGTAAATGTATCTCAAGCCGATCACTAACTCAGCCAGAGCGAGGGCAGCATTTTAACCAGATTGATGGTTAACCGCAATATAAATTCGATTATTTATCAGTAAAAGCAAACAACAACACCGACTGATTACTCTGCTGGAGCATTATCATGGATCACAATCAAACGCTTTGGTGCTAATAAGCCATCATCATTCATGATGCCCATACCAACAAACCGACGTTCATCACCAATAGTGATACGCACTAATTCATCAGGCTTAAGTCCAGCAGCCTGAATAGCCTGGCCTTGCATGACATAATATAGCATCGCCTCTGGCAGGTTAATTTCAGGGAAATTAGCGACCGCGGTGTCCATTGGTAATAATAATGGGTCCATAAGAGTTTGAGGCGCAACGTCATCTCTATGAGCTTGCTCAAGTAGCGCTTCTAATTGCGCTAAGGTGACCATTTTTTCATACGGATATTCGGCAACTTGAGTACGACGCAGCATAATAACATGTGCACCACATCCCAACATTTCACCTAAATCATCAATAATGGTCCGTATGTAAGTCCCTTTAGAACAATGAATATCTAGGGTTAACTCATCACCTTCAAGCTTGATAAAATTAAGCTCAAACACAGTGATTGGTCGAGATTCACGAGGTACTTCAATGCCTTCACGTGCATACTTATACAAAGGCTGGCCTTGGTATTTTAATGCCGAATACATTGATGGTACTTGTTGCGTTGTGCCACGAAAAAAGGCCAGTTTCTCATCGAGTTGTGCTTGAGTAAAATTAACAGGGCGCGTCTGAACGACTTCGCCATCTGAATCACTCGTATCAGTGCGCTCACCCAATTTAGCCGTCACCAGATAACGTTTATCCGAGTCTAATAAATGCTGAGAGAACTTAGTCGCTTCTCCAAGACAAATAGGCAACATTCCTGTTGCTAGCGGATCCAAAGCACCTGTGTGGCCCGCTTTATTGGCATTAAAAAAGCGCTTAACTCTTTGCAGAGCAAAGTTAGAGCTCATGCCAGTATCTTTATCGAGTAATACTATTCCGTCGATGAAGCGACCTTTAGGGCGACGAGCCATTAATCTTGCTCCTTTTCACCGTCAACAGACTCGCTGTTATCAGAGACTTCTGGAGTAAATTGCTGTTGCTTGGCTTTATCTTTATTAATGACTTGGGTTACTAGGTTAGACATGCGCATGCCTTCTACCAGTGAGCTATCATAAATAAAGCGTAATTCAGGCATAACGCGTAATTTCATACGCCCAGCAACCAAAGTACGAACATAAGGTGCAGCAACAGTGAGTGCATCAATTTTTTGTTGAACAAGTTCAGTGTCTTCTTCAAAGAAGGTCACAAACACTTTTGCATAACTTAAATCACGTGAAACGTCGACATCGTTTACGGTAATGAAACCAATGCGAGGATCTTTCATATCGCGTTGCAACACCATAGCAAGTTCTTGCTGGAGCTGTTGCGCAATGCGACGTGTACGACTAAATTCTTTTGCCATGATGATATGCCATATCGTTAGGTCTACAATCAAAAAGGGCGGCTAAAGCCGCCCTTCCATTGGTACTTATAAGGTGCGAGCAATTTCGACTGTTTCGAACACTTCAATTTGATCGCCCACTCGGACGTCATTGTAGTTCTTAACACCGATACCACATTCCATGCCATTACGCACTTCAGGAGCATCATCTTTAAAGCGACGTAAAGACTCAAGTTCACCTTCGAAGATAACTACGTTGTCACGTAATACACGAATTGGTGCGCTACGTTTAACGATACCTTCGGTAACCATACAACCTGCAATAGCGCCGATTTTAGGAGACTTAAATACATCACGAACTTCTGCAAGGCCGATAATTTCTTGTCTAAACTCAGGTGCTAACATACCTGTCATTGCAGCACGAACTTCATCAATTAGGTTGTAGATGATGCTGTAATAACGTAAATCGACACTTTCTGAATCTATGGTTTTACGAGCCTGTGCATCAGCACGGACGTTGAAACCAACAAGAATCGCATTTGAAGCAGCGGCTAATGTTGCGTCGGTTTCGGTTAATGCACCAACACCGCGAGCAATAATGTTCACTTTAACTTCAGCTGTTGACAGTTTAGCTAAAGATTCGCAAATCGCTTCAAGAGAACCTTGAACATCAGCTTTAAGTACGATGTTAAGCTCTTGTACTTCGCCTTCTTCCATGTTGGCAAACATGTTTTCTAGTTTAGACTTCTGCTGACGCGCTAACTTAACATCACGGAATTTACCTTGACGATATAAAGCGACTTCACGAGCTTTACGTTCATCACGTACAACAGTGGCTTCATCACCCGCAGAAGGCACACCAGAGAGACCTAAAATCTCAACCGGAATAGAAGGACCCGCTTCAGTAATTGAATGACCATTTTCGTCTTTCATCGCACGGATTTTACCGTACTCTAAACCACATAAAACGATATCACCTTGGCGTAACGTACCTTCTTGAACCAAGATAGTTGCCACAGGGCCACGACCTTTATCAAGTTGTGATTCAATAACAACACCTGCAGCCATACCATCACGTACTGCTTTAAGTTCTAATACTTCAGATTGAAGTAAGATACCTTCTAACAATTCATCAACGCCCATACCAGTTTTGGCTGATACGTGAACGAACATGTTATCTCCGCCCCAATCATCTGACATGATGCCATGTTGAGACAGCTCACTCTTAACGCGCTCTGGATCAGCATCTGGCTTATCCATTTTGTTAACAGCTACGATTAACGGTACGTTACCCGCTTTAGCATGTTGAATCGCTTCAATCGTTTGTGGCATTACGCCATCATCGGCAGCAACAACCAAAATAACAATATCAGTCGCCTTAGCACCACGAGCACGCATTGACGTAAACGCCGCGTGACCAGGAGTATCAAGGAAAGTGATCATGCCGTTTTCAGTTTCAACGTGGTATGCACCAATATGCTGAGTAATACCACCGGCTTCGCCAGCAGCAACTTTCGCACGACGGATATAATCAAGTAATGACGTCTTACCATGGTCAACGTGACCCATGATAGTCACAACAGGAGCACGAGACTCTAGTTGGATGTTGTCATCGCGATCTTTTAGTACTTGATGCTCAAGTTCGTTTTCACGAATCAGCACAACCTTATGACCTAACTCTTCAGCAACCATTTGAGCGGTTTCTTGGTCAAGTACTTGGTTAATCGTCACCATAGAGCCCATTTTCATCATTTGCTTGATGATAACAGTGGCTTTGATTGCCATTAAATGCGCTAATTCAGATACAGTTACGGTTTCACCGATACGTACATCACGACTCACTGCTGCAGCGGGTTTATTAAAACCGTGCGCCATAGATTCTGGTGCTGTGCTGCGGTTACGCATGTGTTTTTCACGACCGTCACGCGCATCTTTTCCGCCACGTTTTTTGTTGGCATTTTTGTTGCGAGCACGACGACCACGTTTTTCATCATCTGCATCAGAACTGTCTTCAGCTGCACGAGCAACTTTAGATGTGGTGATATGATGATCACCGTTCTTTTCTGCATCTAAACGTTGACGTTCTTCTTCAGCCCAACGCTTTGAGTTTACTTCAGCAAGTAGACGTGCTGTTTCAGCTGCTTTGGCGGCTTCATCTTTTTGCTTCTGAGTTAACACAGCTTCTTGAGTCGCTTTTAAACGCTCGGCTTCAGCTTTTGCTGCTGCAGTTTCTGGGTCAGCAACTTTAGTTACTTTAGGTTCAGACTTTACTTTTTCTGATTTCAATTTGGCTTCTGCTTCCGCTTTTTTCTTTGCTTCAGCATTAGCTTTCGCTTCTGCCGCTGCTTTTGCTTCAGCTTCCACTCTTACTTGAGCTTCAGCATCTGCTTTGGCTTTTGCTTGAGCTTCTAATTCAGCTTGTTTGGCTAATTCTGCATCATCACGCTTAACAAAAGTACGTTTTTTACGTACTTCTACTTTAACGTCTTTCGACTGACCGCCAGTGCTTGCAACACTTAACGTAGACACGGTTTTACGTTGCAATGTCATTTTAGTCGGTACTGAATCTGCACCATGCTGTTTTTTTAGAAAATCAAGAAGCTGTTGCTTCTCTTTTTCTGAAACAGTATCGAGTTGTTTTTTGCTTATACCAGCATCTGAGAATTGTTCGATTAATCGATCAACTGATTTTCCCACTTCCGCTGCTAATTTTTCTACACTTGTATCTGCCATCAATTAAATCCCCCTGTTGATCGACTTATGCTTCTTCGCCAAACCAACAGATATTGCGGGCAGCCATGATGAGCTCACCTGCTTTTTCTTCTGTTAATTCTTCAATATCAATTAAATCGTCAATACCTTGCTCGGCCAAGTCTTCTAAAGTCACTACGCCTTTGCTCGCTAGAACATAAGCTAAATGTCTTTCTAATCCTTCCAATGCTAATAAATCATCACTTGGCTCTGCACCATCTAACGCTTCTTCAGACGCTAATGCTCTTGTAGAGATAGCGGCCTTTGCACGTTCACGTAATGCTTCAACGATTCCTTCGTCGAAACCTTCTATTGCTAATAGCTCAGATTCTGGAACATAAGCGATCTCTTCTAACGAAGTGAATCCCTCATCAGCCAATACGGCTGCAAAATCTTGATCTACATCTAGATAAGCCACAAACAAGTCAATCACCTTAGCGCTTTCGGCTTGGTGTTTTTTGTTCATGTCTTCAACTGTCATTACGTTCAGTTCCCAACCAGTCAGTTGAGTCGCTAAACGTACGTTCTGGCCGTTACGACCAATAGCTTGTGCCAAACTGTCTGCTTCAACAGCAATATCCATCGAATGATTGTCTTCGTCGACAATGATAGAGGCAACATCAGCTGGCGCCATGGCATTGATCACATATTGCGCTGGATTATCATCCCACAACACGATATCAACACGCTCGCCGCCTAACTCGTTTGATACGGCTTGCACTCGAGCACCACGCATACCAACACAAGCACCAATTGGATCGATACGACGGTCATTTGATTTAACGGCTATTTTAGCACGAGCGCCTGGATCACGAGCAGCACCCATCACTTCAATCAATTCGTCGTAAATTTCTGGCACTTCAACCCGAAATAGCTCAATCAGCATTTCTGGCTTGCTACGAGTTAAAAATAACTGCGCACCGCGAGCTTCTGGACGAACTGAGTACAATAATGCACGCACACGGTCACCAGGACGGAAAGATTCACGGCTGATTAAATCTTCTTTAAATAATACGCCATCAGCATTATTACCTAAATCAACAACCACGCTTTCACGGGTGCTTTTCTTAACAACACCAGTAACAATCTCACCTTCACGTTCAATAAATTGTTCAACAATTTGTGCACGTTCAGCTTCACGTACTTTTTGCACGATAACTTGTTTAGCTGTTTGTGTAGTAATACGGTCAAACGCGACAGAGTCGATTTGATCTTCGATATACTCACCTACTTGAATCTCTGGCTCTTCATAACGAGCGGCTTCGAAGGTAATTTCGCTATATGGGTTTTCCAAAGCCTCGCCATGATCGTCAACAACCATCCAACGACGGAAAGTATCGTAATGACCGGTTTTACGATCAATCGCAACGCGAACTTCAATATCGCCTTCGTATTTTTTCTTTGTTGCGGTAGCCAGTGCAATTTCTAGCGCTTCGAAAATCTTTTCGCGCGGAAGGCCTTTCTCATTGGAAACCGCTTCTGCGACTAGCAGGATCTCTTTATTCATTTGGTCTTGCCTCGTCCTTCACCTGAAACTATCAAAACTTAGCGATAATGCTGCCTTTACGGATATTATCCAAAGCAACAATCAAGTCTTTACCATCAACGGTTATGGTGAGCATTTGCCCATCAACACTATTGATGACGCCTTTTAAATTACGACTACCCGCAACAGGCATAGTCAGTTGTATTTTTGCATCCTCACCTTTATAGGCAGCATATTGCTCGGCGGTAAATAACGGTCTATCTACGCCAGGTGAAGATACTTCTAATGTGTATTCTGTAGAAATAGGGTCTTCAACATCCATAACTGCGCTAACTTGACGACTGGCTGCTGCACAATCTTCAATATTGATGCCATTCTCGTGATCAATAAAAACACGTAAAATTGAATGACGACCAGCTTGAATATATTCAATGCCCCATAGTTTAAAGCCTAATGCTTCAACAGGTACTGTTAACATTTCAACAAGCTTGGATTCTATTGTTGCCAAAAATGACCCCCAAAAAAACAAAAAAAGGGCTAATAGCCCCATTGCAACCCGCATAAAACACGGATATTTAAAAGTTCATATAACAAAAAACCCCGTAATCACGAGGTTATTTTATTATAAAACCTGTAAATTGTAATTTATTTTCTAACGAAATTAAATTACAAGGAGCTGGTTGCGGGGGCCGGACTTGAACCGACGACCTTCGGGTTATGAGCCCGACGAGCTACCAACTGCTCCACCCCGCGTCAACTGTATGCAAGTATATTGATTTACACTATATCTTGCAATAACTAATCAAACGCTATCTATCATTTATTAGTTAAATTTGGTGCCGAGAGCGGGACTTGAACCCGCACGTCCGTTAAGACACAGCCACCTCAAGGCTGCGCGTCTACCAATTCCACCACCTCGGCGTTACCTGGTTTACTAGTCAGGAATTTTCGTTTCTGACTTTTCGGTTTGCACCGGAGCTTCATCAATGATTTGCTCTGCTGCTGGACCTAAATCTTTCCACTGATCATTTTGCTCTGTGTGATTAGCACTTAAATTACCAATCACTAAACTCAATGCAAAAAAGCCAATGGCTAATACTGCAGTACTGCGAGTCAGGAAATTACCTGAACCACTTGAGCCAAATAATGTGCCTGAAGCACCGGCTCCGAAAGATGCGCCCATGTCGGCACCCTTTCCTTGTTGGATTAATATTAAGCCTATTAGACCTAACGCTACCACCAAGTATACAACTATAAGAACTTCGTACATATAATTACGCGCTCATTGCTATGGTACATAAACTTAAAAACTCACTTGAGTTCAAACTTGCACCGCCAATCAGACCACCATCAACATCAGGCTGGGCAAATATATCTGCCGCATTGCTTGGGGTGACGCTACCACCGTAAAGAATTCTGATATTCTCACCAATAAAGGGAGAAACTTCCGAGAGGCGACTGCGAATAAACGCATGTACTTCTTGTGCCTGCTCTGGTGTAGCACTTTTACCTGTCCCTACTGCCCATAAAGGTTCGTAAGCGATAATTGCGTTATCAAAAGCCATGGTACCGTTTTTTTCAATTACTATATCAAGCTCTTCCGCAATCACCTCAAAGGTACGTCTTGCTTCACGAGCTGGTCCTGATTCACCTACACACAAAATCGGTGTCAGACCATGTTTCTGAGCAGCAGCAAACTTCTCTGCCACAATATTACTCGTCTCTCCGTACATACGGCGACGTTCGGAATGGCCGATAATCACATACCGACATCCAGAATCTTTTAGCATCTGCCCGGATATTTCGCCTGTGTATGCACCAAAATCATGTTGACTCAGATTTTGTGCACCCATTCTAACAAGCGCACCATCTAAGGTTTGCTTATTGGCTTCAAGCAGCTGCCGAACACTTTCAAGATAAATTGAAGGCGGGCATAAAACCACTTCAGCGGAATCATTTTGGAGCTTGGTAGCAAACTTCTTGAAAAGCTCTTGGGCCAATGCCGAATTACCATTCATTTTCCAGTTACCAGCGACCATAGGACGTCTGAGTGCCATTCACTGTCTCCTCTGAAAGCGGCGTGAATAATAGCGAACCACTTATCAAGTTACAAGAGCTAAAAGGGGAATATTTCATATAAACTGTCGAAGCGTCTACTTTTTGAGCGAGCAACGGCTTATCTTAATATTCAAATAATTAACATGCTGCCTTTACCGCGTCAGCAATACGATTTGCATGCGCAAGCACTTGGGGATGATCATCTCCCTCGACCATGACTCTAATTAACGGTTCAGTACCCGACTTACGTAATAATACACGTCCACGAGCACCCAATTGTTGTTCAACATCCGCTTTAGCTAACTTAACCGCCTCGCTATCGAGTGGATTAGAGCTGCCTTCAAAACGCACATTAACTAACACTTGCGGTAACATCTTCATCGATTCAGTTAATTGTTCAAGTGAAGCATTTTGACGTCGCATTGCCGCGAGGACTAAAATACCTGCAATGATACCATCACCAGTAGTACCATGATCAAGATTAAGAATATGGCCAGAGTTTTCACCGCCTATTCGCCACTTATTCTTCTTCAGCATCTCCATGACATAGCGGTCACCGACCTTAGAACGAACAAAAGGAATATTAAGTGCTTGCAGCGCTAAGTCCAAACCTAAATTAGACATTACGGTGCCAACAACTCCGCCGTTTAAAATACCACGTTTTTGGGCATCTACCGCTAAAATATATAAAATCTGATCACCATCAACCACTGCGCCATGACGATTAACCATCATAATGCGATCGCCATCACCATCTAATGCAATACCTAAATCAGCTTTTTCAACTAAAACGGTTTCACAGATTTTTGCCATTGCTGTTGCACCGACTTTATCATTGATATTGAGACCGTCAGGTTTATCTCCAATAGCAATAACATCGGCACCTAATTCACGAAAAACGTTAGGAGCAATATGGTAAGTGGCGCCATGAGCACAATCGACGACTATTTTTAATCCTTTAAGTGTTTGATCAGCTGGAAAATTACCTTTGCAGTACTCGATATAGCGCCCTGCTGCATCATCAATACGCCGAGCCTTGCCCAGTAGATGCGACTCAACACAGACTAACGGTTTTTCAAGTTCTGCTTCTATCTCTAGCTCGATTGCATCATCCAGTTTACTGCCATCGGTAGAGAAAAACTTGATACCGTTATCATAATAAGGATTGTGTGATGCACTAATCACGACACCGGCCTCAGCGCGAAAGGTACGAGTTAAATAAGCCACTGCTGGAGTTGGCATAGGGCCTAGCAGCAAAACGTTAAGTCCCGCGGCTGATAAGCCTGCCTCTAAAGCTGATTCAAACAGGTAACCTGAAATACGAGTATCCTTACCAATAATCACTTTTTGAGTGCCATTTCGAGACAATACTCGTCCAGCCGCCCAACCGAGCTTCAATGCCAATTCAGGAGTCATTTTACCCGCCCCTACTTTGCCGCGAATACCATCGGTTCCAAAAAATTTTCTTTGCTTCACAGATCCCTACTTAAGTGTTTTCACTTTACTGATAACATTATTATGTGATGCAACTATAGATTAGCCATGGTTTCTGACATCACTTTAAGCACATCGACTGTTTCTGGTACATCATGAACTCGAATAATTTGTGCACCTTGCTGAGCTGCAATTAATGCACCAGCAAGGCTTCCGGCAAGGCGTTGGTCTATATCACGCGCTAACAGGTCGCCGATCATGCTTTTTCGCGACAGACCTATCAATAAAGGCAAATGAAATTCATGTAACTTTGGTAATGCCGCTAATAGACGGTAATTATGCGCTAAAGTTTTGCCAAAACCAAAACCTGGATCGAGAATTAAACGCTCCCGCTCAATTCCAGCCGCTTCACAGTAAGCGATACGTAATTCAAAAAAAGCCGCCACTTCATCAATCACATCCTCATACTCAGGTTGATCTTGCATAGTTTGCGGATCGCCTTGCATGTGCATTAAGCAAATTGGCACATCTAACGTTGCTGCCATGGCTAAAGCACCTGGTACTTGTAACGCGCGCACATCGTTGATTAAATTAGCTCCGGCATTGACAGCTTGTTCCATTACTTCAGGTTTGCTGGTATCGATTGAAATCCATACATTGTGTGTTTTTGCTGTGTATTCGATGATAGGGATCACTCGGGCAAGTTCTTGCTCAATCGTCACTTCTGCAGCACCAGGTCGGGTTGACTCACCACCCACATCAATAATTAATGCACCTTGCTCTACCATATTATCAACATGACGACAGGCTTGTTCAAAACCAATATATTCACCACCATCGGAAAATGAATCTGGCGTCACATTCACAATCCCCATCACTACAGGGCTTGATAAGTCTAGAGTTTTATTAGCATGAGTTAATTGAAACACGGGTATTTTCCTAGATAAGATTAAAAACAAGAAAACCCCTTTCGGGGTTTTCTTGTTTTGCTAAATTGTTTATTTAGCGGGTGATTCATCCGCGTCATTGGTATCGGCTTTATTATCGACTTTAACGTCGGTTTTAGCCTCATCCACTGGCGTTTCAACTTCAGATTTAGGCGTGTTATTACCACTATCTTTATCGTCTGATGATTCATCTTTTTGCCATTCAGCTGGCATGCGCACTTCGCGGCGATTCATTAGATCATCGATTTGCAACGAGTCAATAGTTTCATATTTCATCAATGCGTCTTTCATCGCATGTAAAATATCCATATTGTCTGTCAACATCGTTTGCGCACGTTGATAGTTTTTATCGATAAACATCTTAATTTCAGAGTCAATCAATGTTGCTGTATCACCTGACATTGCCTTTGCTTTACCCATACTGCGACCTAAGAAAACTTCGTTTTCTTCTTCTGCGTAAAGTAACGGACCTAGCTTGTCAGAGAACCCCCATTGCGTAACCATATTACGAGCTATCGATGTAGCGTACTTAATATCTTGCGACGCCCCTGTAGACACTTTTTCACTTCCGTAAATAAGTTCTTCAGCTAAACGTCCACCATAGGCAACTGAAATTTGTGATTCCAATTTACGACGGCTTTGGCTAACGGCATCAGCTTCAGGTAAAAAGAAGGTCACACCTAATGCACGGCCACGCGGAATAATAGTCACTTTATGCACTGGGTCATGTTCTGGTACCAAGCAACCAATAATGGCATGTCCAGCTTCATGATAAGCGGTCATTTCTTTGTCAGATTCAGACATCACCATAGAACGGCGCTCTGCACCCATCATGATTTTATCTTTAGCACGCTCAAACTCTTCCATACCAACAACACGACGATTACCGCGAGCAGCGAATAACGCCGCTTCGTTGACAAGGTTTGCTAAGTCAGCACCAGAGAAGCCTGGCGTACCACGCGCAATGACACTGGCTTTAACATCATCTGATAAAGGTACTTTACGCATATGTACTTTAAGAATTTGTTCACGACCACGAACATCAGGCAAGCCAACGACAACTTGACGGTCAAATCGACCTGGACGCAATAACGCTGAATCAAGTACGTCTGGACGGTTAGTTGCTGCAATAACAATAACGCCTTCATTACCTTCAAAGCCGTCCATTTCAACCAAAAGCTGGTTTAATGTTTGCTCACGCTCATCGTGCCCACCACCTACACCGGCACCACGTTGGCGGCCTACGGCATCGATTTCATCAATAAAAATGATACAAGGAGCAGATTTTTTAGCTTGTTCGAACATGTCACGTACACGGGATGCACCAACACCGACAAACATTTCCACAAAGTCAGAACCCGAAATGGTAAAGAACGGCACCTTAGATTCACCGGCAATTGCCTTGGCTAATAAGGTTTTACCTGTACCAGGTTGTCCGACCATCAGCACGCCCGTAGGAATACGACCGCCTAATTTTTGGAACTTGGTTGGGTCTCGTAAATAATCAACAAGTTCTTTGACTTCTTCTTTTGCTTCATCACAACCTGCAACGTCAGCAAAAGTGGTTTTGATTTGGTCTTCGCTCATCAGTTTGGCTTTACTTTTACCAAACGACATTGCGCCCTTGCCGCCACCGCCTTGCATTTGTCGCATGAAAAATATCCATACGCCAATTAGCAGTAACATTGGGAACCATGAAATAAAGATTTGGGTTAGGAAACCTGACTCTTCAGCTTCTTGGCCTTTCATGGTGATGCCTTTACGATCAAGATCATTAATTAAATCTTGGTCATATATAGGCATGATTGTGGTGAACTTCTCGCCGGTACGTTTAGTTCCTTCAATCGTCCGTTGGTCGCTTTTTATTTCAACCGTGTTAATTTGACCATTTCGAACATTGTCCAAAAAGGCGGAATAATCCATCTTCTGCGAATTCGAAGAAGAGGGGGAATAACCCTGAAACACTGACATCAGTACAACAGCGATGACAACCCAGAGTATTAAATTTTTTGCCATGTCACTCAAATTACTAGACCTCTTAACAGTCCTGCGATTATTAACGTTAGACTACTACAACTTGTAACCAGTCGCCACTAGATAGACTTCCCGAGAGCGCGCTCTAGAGGAGTCTGGTTTTCGGGTTTTTACTACTTTGAATGCCTGCTTGACCGTTTTAATATAATCGTCAAAACCCTCCCCCTGAAAGACTTTAACAGCAAAACAGCCATTAGGCGCCAACACTTGATGACACATATCTAGCGCTAATTCAACTAAATACATAGCTCTTGGTTGATCAACAGCACCCGAACCACTCATGTTCGGAGCCATATCTGATAGTACCACATCCACTTTATCTTGACCTACACGCTCAAGCAATGCTTCAAGTACTTTGTTTTCTCTAAAATCACCTTGAAGGAAATCAACACCAACAATTGGGTCCATAGGTAAAATATCACAAGCAATGACTTTACCTCTGTCACCAACGAGTTTAACCGCAACTTGCGACCAACCACCTGGTGCTGCACCTAAATCAACAACTGTCATACCTTGTTTTATCAAGTTATCTTTTTGTTGTATCTCCTCTAACTTGAATGCTGCTCGTGAACGTAAGCCACGTTTTTGGGCCAGTTTCACATAGTGATCATCAAAGTGTTCTTGCATCCAGCGAGTTGAGCTCGCCGTACGTTTTTTTGTTGTCATTTAAATTCCGCAACGATTCAGAGTTACATAAGCTCTATATAAGGGTAGAATACCCGTTTTTCAACAGTAACTCAGCAAAAGTTGGCACAAATGAACTTAACAACCAAACAAAAACAGCATTTAAAAGGTCTGGCTCACAGTCTAAAACCAGTGGTGCTGCTTGGTGGCAATGGCCTAACTGAAGGTGTTCTGGCTGAAATTGATAGCGCTCTTACACATCATGAATTGATTAAAGTAAAAGTAGCCTCTGCTGACAGAGAGCTCAAAAATGCCATCGTTGACGCCATTATACGTGAAACCCAGTCTGCGAAAGTGCAACTAATCGGTCATATTTTAGTCATTTTCCGTCATTCGGTCGAAATGAAGATTGCTTTGCCTAAAGCCAAATAGTTTCACATTCTTTTATTAAAAGCCGCTGAATTCAGCGGCTTTTTTATGGGAGATGAATTATCGTTAATCAGGGGTGATCAGGTAATGGAACCTCTTGATAATGCTGCGCCTTTAAGCCTAAAAACTCAGGTAAAGTTGCGCCAATTGAAATTGATGACCAAGTGCCGGTTAAAATACCAATAAACATCGCGATAGAAAAACCTTCCAATGGCTCCCCTCCCATAATCCACAATGCTACCACGGTTAATAAGGTGGTCCCCGATGTAATCATAGTTCTAGAGAAAGTTGTTTTAACCGCTAAATTATTAATATCCGCCGTTTTCCATTGTAACTTAGCCACTAACTGTTCGCGGATCCTATCAGCAATAATAATCGAGTCATTGAGTGAATACCCTAAAATAGCTAAAATTGCTGCCAGGATAGTTAAATTAAATTCCATTTGGCTTAACGCAAAAAAAGCCAGCACAAACACCACATCATGCACTAAAGCCAATAACGCACCTGAAGCTAAACGCCATTCAAAACGAAAACTTAAATACCCCATAATACATAGCATAGCGATTAGCAGAGCTATGCTGCCTTGCTCAACTAACTCTTGGCCTACTTGAGGCCCTACAATGCTGCTGTTTAGCACAGTAATATCGGTATTTAATGGCGCTAAGACTTGTCGGAGATCTGGACGAAGCTGCTCGTCGGGTATGTTGGCATAACGTAATACCCACCGTCCCGGTTCGCTGGCGGAAATAACACTCACATCTTGTTGGTAGGCGGCGGTCATTAGTGGCTGTATCTCACTGGCCGTAATACGATGGTCAAGTTGAATTTCTGTGACCACTCCGCCAGTAAAATCTAAGCCCCAATTAAACCCCTTTACACCAATTACGCTTAGGGAGACCAGCATCAACACAATAGAAAGTATGCTTGAAATATAGCGCCATTTGGTGAGGTATTTTAGTTTACCTGTTTCTAGTGAGTTATTTATACTTGTTGAGTTCATAGTATTACACCTTAATTGCGCGGCGAGTGTCGCGGCCATAAACTAAATTGATTAATGCTCTCGAGGCAAAAATGCCGGTAAACATGCTGGTTAATAGCCCTAACCCTAAGGTCAATGCAAAGCCTTGAATAGGGCCATTACCAATAGAGAACAGCACAACGGCGGTGATCATAGTGGTAAAATTAGCATCAAATATGGTTGAGAATGCACTATCAAATCCCACATCTATAGCGCTGGCAAAGCTGCGACCTTCAGCTAGCTTTTCTTTTATTCGCTCAAAGATAAGCACATTAGTATCAACCGCCATACCAACAGTAAGCACTAACCCCGCAATACCAGGTAAGGTTAATACTGCCCCGGGAATAAGGGCTAGTAAGCCAAATAACATCGTCATGTTGGCGATTAACGCCACATTAGCAATCCAGCCTAGACGGCGATACCAACAGGCCATAAACAATAATGTTACTGACATACCTAATGCTAACGCTGCAAATCCGTTGACAATGTTTTCAGCACCTAAGCTTGGTCCTATTGTGCGTTCTTCTACAATCGTCACCGGTGCTGTCATGGAACCTGCTCTTAGCAATAACGCAAGCTGCTGTGCCTCTTGATGGCTTCCTGAACCGGTAATTTCAAACCGATTACCCAGTTGACTTTGTATGGTGGCAACACTAATGATTTGGGTTGTTTGTCGAGCTTTACCCGCTTCATCTCGGCTATATTCACTGTATGCGGTCGCCATAGGTTTACCTATGTTGTCGCGCGAGAAATCAGACATTAACTTACCGCCTGCAGCGTCGAGACTAATGTTGACTTTCGCCATGCCAAAATCACCAGTAGTCGCTCTAGCATCAATAATATGATCGCCTCCCAGTACTGGCTTTCTTGATACGTACACGGGTTTATCATGTTGGTCGTTAATGACCACAGCGTTTACAGAACCCGTTGGCAGTACAGGATAAAATGCTAAACTGGCCGTTGCACCAATAACGTTTTTAGCGGTGGCAGGATCTTGTACTCCAGGTAACTCAATACGGATACGATGATCACCTTGGCGTTGAACGAGCGCTTCGGTTATCCCCAGTTCCTCTATCCGGCTACGCATAATTTGCAAGTTTTGCTGCACAGTCACATTGGTCAATTTAAGTTGTTCATGTTGAGACAAACTAACAGTGAGTATTTGTTGGTGACCACTTACTTGCCATAATGGATACTGCTGTGCAATAAATTGTCTTAGCTGGGCTCGAGACGGTTCATCAGCAATCTCAATAGTCAATGTAGCGCCATCACCGGAACGAACCTTAACGTTACTGATATGCTGATCAGCAGCAAATTGCTTCACGGCATCACCAAGGATAATCGCCTGGTTTTGAAACACTAAATCGAGATCTACATCCAATAAAAATTGTACTCCACCGCGTAAATCTAAACCCAGCTTTATCGGTTTAACACCTAGGTTTAATAGCCAGTGAGGTGCAGCAGGGGCTAAGGCTAATGTCACTTGAGCTTGATGATCAAACTGCTCAGCTAAAGCCTTTTTAGCTTGGGCCTGCATATCAGGGTTATCTAGCACCACCAGTAAACTATCTTGTTGTTGCTCAATACGTTTACTCTTTATGCCTACCTGGTGTAGCGCATAATCAACTTGTTCTGCTGTTATAGATTGGCTTGGTTTTACACCAAGTTGTACAGCAGGATCTTCGCCATACCAAGATGGTAATGCGCTCATAAATAAGATAATTAATGTGGTAATTAATAACCAGTATTTCCATTGAGAATAATGATTTAGCTGTTTCGTTTTTGATTTCATAACTCTTGATCTCACTAGATCGAGGCTATTTAAGCCACGATAAAAATGCATAGCGAGTGATGAGGCGCAATTGACCAACCCATCGACACACTGTAAAACTCATTAGCAAAGCTAATGGCGTTTATCATCAAGGCAGAATATGGCTAACAGGTATGGGAATGGACGAAAAGTAAATTAGACTCTTTCCAGGCGGAAAGTCTTGAAGGAGCTGAAGCTGTGGATAAAACCCAGTCCAATTGCGGACTAAAGTTAATTTGATACCCTATGGTTAAACTTGGAACAGGTGGAGAGCTAAATTCGTAAGCCAATAAATAATTGGGCTTTAACTCATCAGACTCGTGTTGAACAATACTGATATATCGCGACGAATAAGTGGGCACATAATGAATGTCTTTAGAATTAGATTCTGCAGAGATAGAGTTGGTTGAAGAGATATTACCAACATAGCCCAGCAGTGAACTATTACCATCGATGAGAGTGTGATTTAACGCGGTAATACTATTTGCATCATGACGGTCAATTGAACGATCAATGCCTTTGACTGACGACAGGATAATATCATCGTTAGCTGAACTCATTGGTTGATCACAGATACGATTGTCTGAGTGTGTGTCGATATTATAAGAACAAGAATGTGCGGTAGTCGTGGTAAATGGCAACGATGCTAAAACCAACACACGGCTATTGATGAGGAAGATTGAACACAACCCCACAATTACCAGCATTAGTAGTATACGAGCCCACGGAAACGTCATAATGACCTTATTTAACCAAGCAATTCAGATACACAATCTGCATATTCTATTTTTACATCATCACAAGATGATTTTTAAACCTATATTTTAAACGTAATATTGCAAAGCATATTAGGCTTCATACGGTAAAATGTAACAGCATTGTAAACTAAATGGATGATATCCATTGCACCTTTAATGTGCAAATGAATTTTTTTACATGTTTTATCGTCATCAGCACATAGGTACTGTATTTCATGACAATAAAAAAGCACTAAACAGGATGCTATTTAGTGCTCGCTAAAGTGATGTGTTATTGATGTCGGTATTGAGTTGTGCAAAAAATTTAATGCTTAATATTTGGTCATCAGCTTTAATATAATAGATAAAACATACTGTTAAATATTAGTTATGCTCAATAACAATCCACACTTAAAGATATTTAACGGCAATGACTTCATAGTCAGTCAAACCACCTGGAGTGGTAATCGAGACTTCATCGCCTTCACTTTTGCCAATTAACCCACGTGCAATCGGTGAATTAACAGAAATTAAATTTTGCTTAATATCAGCTTCATCATCACCAACAATGCGATAAGTCACTTCAGCATCAGTATCGATATTTAAAATAGTCACTGTCGTACCAAAAATCACTCGGCCAGTATTTTCTAATTTGGTAACATCAATGATTTGAGCGTTAGACAACTTACCTTCAATGTCACGAATACGCGCTTCACAAATACCCTGATCTTCACGGGCAGCGTGATATTCAGCATTTTCTTTTAAATCACCTAATTCACGAGCAGAAGCAATTGCTTCGGTAATTTTTGGGCGGCGATCGAACTTTAAAAATTCAACTTCTTTACGTAATTGATCTGCGCCAACTACCGTCATTGGGACCTTACTCATAATGTCTTTGTCTCCTTTAAAAACAAAAGCATCCCGTGCTGACGAAAGTCAACACAGTAAAAATTCAGTTGGAAGTACGCAATCGACTTAGCGTACGTATCTAGGATGCATCTTTTCGATGATGTCTGACAGCTTACCTAAGCTTTTACAGACTTGCTAGTCATCCATCATCAAAATGTCATAAAAAAGGTCGCCAAAAGGCGACCTTAGTCATTCCTTCGCAATAAAAACTAACTTTTTATGCGTTTGTGCAGTTCTTGCAAAGATGTCACCTTGATACGATCATCTGCTGAATGCGCCAAACAGGTCGCAAAGGCAGCATTTAATGTCGTCGTGTAATTCACTTTGTAGCGCAATGCTCCACGACGGATCTGGCGAGAATCTTCAATTGCTTGACGACCTTCAGTAGTGTTAACAATGTAGGTATATTCACCATTTTTAATACGATCAAGAATGTGTGGACGACCTTCATGTACTTTGTTAACTAAGCGAGGATTAATCCCTGCTTCACCTAAAATAATCGCAGTGCCGTGAGTGGCATCAATTTCATAGCCTAACTCAATCAGCTTAGAGGCTAAGTCAGCAACACGTTTTTTATCACTGTTACGAACAGAGAGTAACGCACGCCCCGACTTAGGCACTTCAGATGTGGCACCAAGCTGTGCTTTAGCATAGGCTTCAGCAAATGTATCACCCACGCCCATCACTTCACCCGTTGAGCGCATTTCTGGGCCTAAGAGTGGATCAACGCCTGGGAATTTATTAAACGGCAATACAACTTCTTTTACCGAGAAATAAGGTGGGATCACTTCTTTAGTAAAGTTTTGTGAAATTAAGCTTTGACCAGCCATCACACGTGCAGCAATTTTAGCTAAAGGAACGCCTGTTGCTTTAGATACAAATGGCACGGTACGAGCAGCGCGCGGGTTAACTTCAATCATGTAGATTTCGTTATCTTTTACCGCAAATTGCACGTTCATTAAGCCGATTACGCCTAACTCAAAAGCCAGTTTTGACACTTGCTCGCGCATTCTCGCCTGAACATCAGCACTTAAGGTGTAAGGCGGTAATGAACAACCTGAGTCACCAGAGTGAACACCTGCTTGTTCAATATGCTCCATAATAGCGCCAACAACCACGGTTTCGCCGTCACATACTGCATCAATATCGACTTCAATTGCATCATCTAAGAAGTGATCGAGTAATACAGGCGATGCATTAGACACTTTAACGGCTTCATTGAAGTAACGCAGTAAATCTTGCTTGTCGTAGACGATTTCCATCGCACGACCGCCCAATACATAAGATGGACGCACCACTAACGGATAACCAATTTTTTCAGCTTCAATCACCGCACTTTCAACAGTCGTTACAGTGGCATTTTCTGGCTGCTTCATGTTTAAACGTTGAATTGCTTGTTGGAAACGTTCGCGGTCTTCTGCACGGTCAATCGCATCAGGGCTAGTACCAATAATTGGCACACCTGCGGCTTCTAACTCGCGCGCGAGTTTAAGCGGAGTTTGACCACCGTATTGAACAATAACGCCTTTTGGCTTTTCGATACGCACGATTTCGAGCACGTCTTCCAAGGTGACAGGTTCAAAGTATAGGCGATCAGATGTATCGTAGTCGGTTGATACGGTTTCAGGGTTACAGTTAACCATGATGGTTTCATAACCGTCTTCACGTAAGGCTAATGCAGCATGCACACAACAGTAATCAAACTCAATACCTTGACCAATACGGTTTGGACCGCCGCCCAGAATCATGATCTTTTCACGGTTCGATGGGTTAGCTTCACATTCTTCTTCGTACGTTGAGTACATGTACGCGGTATCGGTTGAGAATTCAGCAGCACAAGTATCGACTCGCTTATAAACTGGGTAAATTTCATGTCGATAACGTAGTTTACGAATCTCGTTTTCATTGACACCTAACACAGCAGCTAAACGCGCATCAGAGAACCCTTTACGCTTTAATTGACGTAAATAGTTCTGCTCTAAGCCTGACATACCAAGCTCAGCCACTTTGGCTTCATGGGTAATCAAATCTTCAATTTGAATCAAGAACCAATGGTCGACATTCGTCAATGTGAAGATTTCGTCACGGCTTAAACCGGCACGAAATGCATCAGCTATGTACCAAATGCGGTCACAACCCGGCTCTTTAAGCTCATGACGAATACGTTGCATGGCTTCTGGTGATTGTAAATCCACCACAGAATCAAAACCGTTACGACCCACTTCAAGTCCGCGTAACGCTTTTTGCAATGACTCTTGGAAAGTACGGCCGATTGCCATGACTTCACCAACAGACTTCATTTGAGTGGTTAAACGGTCGTTTGCACCGGCAAACTTTTCAAAGTTAAAGCGCGGTATTTTAGTCACAACATAGTCGATAGCAGGTTCAAACGATGCTGGTGTTTTACCGCCAGTAATGTCGTTGCTTAGCTCGTCTAAAGTGTAACCCACAGCTAATTTAGCCGCGATTTTAGCAATCGGGAAACCGGTTGCTTTAGAGGCCAATGCTGATGAGCGAGAGACCCGTGGATTCATCTCGATAATGACCATGCGGCCAGTATTAGGACAAATACCAAATTGTACGTTTGAGCCACCAGTTTCAACACCAATTTCACGCAGTACCGCTATCGAAGCGTTACGCATTAATTGATATTCTTTGTCGGTTAGCGTTTGTGCTGGAGCGACAGTGATTGAATCACCGGTGTGAACCCCCATCGCATCGAAGTTTTCGATAGTACAGACGATAATACAGTTATCGTTGCGGTCACGAACCACTTCCATTTCATATTCTTTCCAACCAATTAATGATTCATCGATCAATAATTCGTTAGTTGGCGACAAATCTAAGCCTTGAGAACAAATCTCTTCAAACTCTTCTTTGTTGTAGGCAATACCACCGCCGCTGCCACCCATGGTGAAAGACGGACGAATAATACAGGGGAAGCCCACCATATCTAATACGCCATAAGCTTCATCCATGTTATGAGCAATACCCGCACGCGGGCAGTCTAAACCAATGGATTTCATCGCTTTGTCGAAACGACTACGGTCTTCAGCTTTATCAATCGCATCTGCTGTCGCACCAATCATTTCAACATTAAACTCTTTTAGTACGCCTTTTGCTTCAAGCTGAAGTGCGCAGTTCAGTGCGGTTTGTCCACCCATAGTCGGGAGAATGGCATCTGGACGCTCTTTGGCAATAATGTTGCGTACGACTTCCCAATGAATTGGCTCGACATAGGTTGCATCGGCCATTTCTGGGTCGGTCATAATCGTTGCTGGATTAGAGTTGACCAGAATAACGCGATAGCCTTCTTCACGAAGGGCTTTACAAGCTTGCGCACCTGAATAATCAAACTCACACGCCTGACCAATAACAATTGGACCGGCACCTAGGATAAGAATACTTTTTATATCTGTACGTTTTGGCATTGCTTCTGTCTTCTCCCAGATAACTACTTGGCGTGCTGACGGTATTGTTCTATAAGCTCGATGAAATGATCGAACAGAGGCGCGGCATCGGTTGGCCCAGGGCTAGCTTCAGGGTGACCCTGGAAGCTAAATGCGGGTTTATCCGTTAGATGAATACCTTGTAATGATCCATCAAATAACGATTTATGCGTCACCTTGATATTAGCAGGTAGCGTGGTTTCATCAGCAGCAAAACCATGGTTTTGACTGGTGATCATCACGTTGCCTTTTTCAACATTGCTCACTGGGTGGTTTGCACCATGGTGACCAAATTTCATCTTTAAGGTTTTTGCGCCTGAGGCTAATGCTAATAGTTGATGGCCAAGACAAATACCAAAAACAGGGATTTCTGTTTTCAAAATTTGCTGGATGGCGGTAATCGCGTAATCACATGGCTCAGGGTCGCCAGGACCATTTGACAGAAATACTCCATCAGGATTCATCGCAAGTACGTCTGCAGCAGAAGTTTGCGCAGGTACCACGGTGACATCACAACCACGGTCAACCAACATACGTAAAATATTACGTTTTACACCGTAATCGTAGGCAACAATTTTATATTTGAGTTCAGCTTCTGGCGTTTCAGACGGTAAACCACCGACTAATTTCCAGCTACCATTGCGCCATGTATAGGCTTTATCGGTAGTCACTTCTTTAGCTAAATCCATACCTTTTAGGCCTGGAAATGCTTTTGCAGCTGCAAGTGCCTTCGCTTCATCTAGGTTGCCGACCATAATACAACCGGCTTGAGCGCCTTTTTCACGCAAAATACGAGTTAGTTTGCGAGTATCAATATCAGCGATACCAACGACATTATTTGCTTTTAAATAATCGCTTAATGATTGTTGGTTACGAAAATTACTCGCCATAAGCGGTAAGTCACGAATGATTAAGCCACATGCATGAACCGAATCCGATTCAGTGTCTTCATCATTAGTACCTGTGTTACCGATGTGAGGATAGGTTAATGTTACTATTTGGCGTGAATATGAAGGATCCGTAAGAATCTCTTGATAACCTGTCATTGAAGTATTAAATACCACTTCACCAACAGAGATACCGGTAGCACCAATTGCGGTACCAGAGAATACGGTTCCATCTTCGAGTACGAGTAAGGCAGACTGTGTCAACGCGACCTCCAGAAAAGAGCCAAGCCACTTAAATTATGTGTTTTTTATTTTGCACTAAAAATACCAATTTCCGTTAAATTACGAAATTTTGGCAAATTCTAGCGATTGTATAAGAAATTCGTTTTTACGTCTATATTTTGCAAGATTGTTTTTCAAAAAAAAACACCAACGAATGGTGTTTTTAGTCGCTAATTCAACCCTAGTACTTGCTGCATGTCGTATAGACCAGCATTTTGATCTGAGAGCCAAAAAGCCGCTCTCATAGCCCCATTCGCAAAGGTCATTCTGCTCGATGCTTTGTGGGTTATTTCTAACCGCTCGCCTATGTCAGCAAACATAGCGGTATGTTCACCAACAATATCACCAGCGCGAACAGTAGCAAAACCTATGGTATTACGGTCGCGTTCACCAGTAATACCTTCACGTCCAAATACCGCACATTGGTCTAAATCACGGCCTAATGTTTGAGCAATAATCTCACCCATTTTGAGCGCGGTGCCTGACGGTGCATCTTTTTTATGACGATGATGAGCTTCGATTATTTCGATATCGGTATAATCACCCATCACTTCAGTGGCAAGTGCAAGTAACTTCCACATCACATTGACACCAACAGACATATTAGGTGCTAACACCACAGGTACTTGTTCTGAATAGGCACCAATGAGCTCTTTTTGAGCATGATTGAACCCAGTTGTACCGATGACAATGGCTTTGTGATTTTTAGCACACCAATCAAGATGAATGATTGAAGACTCTGGTGAGGTAAAATCAATCAGAACGTCAAAATCATTCACTACGTTATCTAGTGAATCGGTAATAACAACGTCCATTGCACCAACACCAGCAAGCACACCGGCATCAATACCGACTAAACTAGAGCCTGTACGATCTATCGCTGCGCCAAGTACGATGACTTGTTGCTGTCTAGCAGATTCAATCAGTGTACGGCCCATACGGCCACTGGCACCAACTACAGCAATTCTCACTTTTGCAGTCATTTATTTCTCCCAGTGTTAACTAAAGATAAACCTAAAAACAGCATATACAAAAACGCCTAAGTTAACTTAGGCGTTTTTAATAACTAGATAATTTCTAACAATTCAACTTCGAAGACCAAAGCTGAATAAGGCGGGATTGAAGCACCCGCGCCACGCTCACCATAAGCCAAGTGATGCGGGACATATAATTTAAGCTTAGTGCCAACAGGCATTAGCTGTAATGCCTCAGTCCAACCAGCTATCACACCTGATACCGGGAACTCAGCAGGCTGACCACGAGCAACAGAGCTGTCGAAAACATCACCACTGATAAATGTACCATGGTAGTGAGTACGTACAGTTGAATCATAGGTAGGCTTTTCGCCGTCACCTTGAACAAGTACTTCGTATTGAAGACCAGACTCAGTAATCGTAATACCGTCACGCTTAGCGTTTTCAGCTAAGAATGTTTCGCCTTCAGCAGCAGCGGCTTCAGCAGCAGCTTCTTGAGCTTCTTGTAAACGACGACTAATTTCAGTAAATGCAACTTGAAGCTCTTCCATTGATACTGCGCTTTCTTTACCGGCAAATGCATCAGCAAGACCAGCTTGAACAGCCGGGATATCAATACCTTCAAAAGAGTTTGCCGCTAGCTGCTCGCCCATTTGACGACCTACACCGTAGCTAGCATGCTGTTCCATAGTGCTGAACAAATCTGACATAATAATTTTCTCTCAATAAACATAAAAAATTCGCACCAGAGTTTATCACAATAAACTCCGTCAATGTTGGCAAAAAACGCTATTTAACTTGAGCAATTTTACACTCAGTCAAAGACTGTTTTCTTGCCTGTGTATAAAGCGGCATCACTTGATTTTGCGCCGCTTGTAAGTCTTCAATTCGATGACTGTGTGACGGATGAGTCGACAACAGCTCAGGCCCTTGTGCACCACCAGCCTTGGCCATATTTTGCCACAAAGCAATGCTTTGCGCCGGATTAAATCCCGCTTTAGCCATTAGCTCTAAACCTACAATATCAGCTTCAGACTCTTGACTACGGCCAAAGGGTAAAATAATGCCGACTTTTGCCCCTAAGCCAAGTCCGGCCATGTACAGATCTTTATTAGCAATTCCAGATGCGCCTATCGCTGCATCGGCGGCTTGCATACCCAAACCAGTAAGCTGGGCGCGAGATACTTGCTCATTTCCATGTTGCGCTAACACATGTGCCACTTCATGCCCCATCACAGTAGCAAGTTGATCTTGATTAACGGCGACCTTCAATAAACCGGTATAGACACCAATATGACCGCCCGGTAATGCAAAAGCATTAACCTGGTCTGAATCAAATACCACTACGTCCCATTGTTGAGACTGATCAGGTAATACTGCTGTGATACGCTTAGCAATACAATTGACATAGTCAGTTTGGGCTTTATTTTGACTTATTTTTTCACTTTGTTTCATTGCCTCAAACGACTGACCACCCATTTGCTGCATCTGTGTATCAGAAAACAATAAGGTCTGCCCTCGCCCCGTGGGCGATTGACTATTGACACAGCCCACTAATAAAGCAGCAACAAATAGGGTTAGTGCGAGAGGTTTCATGTTGTCATCCCTTAAACATTATTGAATCAAAAAGCTAATCCAGCATTAGCTTATTTTATACCAGTCTTTAGCGCGAATACATCACTTACAATATCAAACATCAGCTCGCATTAACGGGTCGGTTTGCGTTTGGTAAAATCACTAATACTGCGTTTGTTAGCTGTACGACGATTAGCTTGTTTATCGCGAGGCGCTCGCTTACTGGCTTCGCTAGTTGGCTTATCTGTTACGGCAAAACCAGCGAGTTCAGTTAACGGTAACGCTTGCCTTGTTAACAGCCTAATAGCATCCAAGCTTAATAACTCAGCATGACTCACTAATGACAAGGCAACACCACTTAATCCTGCCCGAGCAGTTCGTCCTATACGATGTACATATACAGAGGCCTGGCTAGGTAAATCAACATTTATGACCACAGGTAGAGCGTCAATATGGATACCACGAGATAATACATCGGTAGCCACTAGTACTGTTAACTGTTGATTTTTAAACTGCTCCAAAGTATGGCTTCGTACAGCTTGTTCTTTATCACCATGAAGTGCCGCGGCATTAATACCCGCTTTGACTAATTTTTTACATAATGAATCGACATCATCTTTAGCATTAACAAATACCAACACCTGTGACCATTGGTGCAAAGTAATTAAGTGGATCAGTGCTTTTGCTTTACTGCCTTTATTTACATGATATAAGGTTTGAGCGATATCAGCCACAGCACTATTGATCACATGCGCCTGAATACGCACATGTGCTGTCGTCAAAACTTGCTCGGCTAATGTGGTTAATGGCTCAGGCAATGTGGCCGAAAACAATAAACGCTGCCCAGTTGGCATCATTGCGATTAGCGCATTAATGTCGCCAATAAAACCCATGTCCAATAATCTATCTGCTTCATCAAGTACTAAGCTTTGCAGATGTTCAAACTGAATAACACCTTGCTGCGCTAACGCTAATAAGCGCCCTGGGGTCGCAACAATAAGGTTAGCAGGTTGTGTCAATCGCTCTACCTGCAATTCAATTGCTTGGCCGCCGCATAGCATATCAACGCGTAAATTTAATGCTTGCGCTAACGGGGCTAAATCTTGCATCACTTGTGAAGCTAATTCTCGAGTTGGCACTATGACCACCGCAGAAAGACCAACCTCTGGAGAGAGACTCAAGCGCTGTAAAAGTGGTAAACCATAAGCATAGGTTTTACCGCTACCGGTTTGCGCCAATGCCAAGACATCTTGCCCAGTCAATATTGCAGGGATCGCTAATTGCTGAACGCGACTAGGCTCAGTCACTGCTGGCGGTAATGCGGTTAATAATGTTGGATTGAGCTGAAATACAGAAAATGACATACATAACGCCTAATGGTAAAAAAACAGCTAAATAAGTTGCTAAAAAATTGTATCGCTAAAAATGTGTTCGCCATGAACTAGACAGACATTGACGTCATCTGCAGAGCTATAACATGTCACCTTTTAGTACCTGATTATACCAGTCAATAAAAAAGGCTGTTTACCTAAAGTAAACAGCCTTTCATGATAGTCACGTTTAATGGAACGATACTAACTGTTTAAGTCTTGAAAAAACTTTTTTACGCCATCAAAAAAACCTTCCGCTTTAGGGCTGTGCTTTTTTGACTCGCCAGTTAAGGTCGCTTCAAACTCACGCAATAACTCTTTTTGTTTGTCATTCAAGTTAACCGGTGTTTCCATGACCACTTTACACAACAAGTCACCAACGGCATGGCTACGAACCGACTTAACCCCTTTACCACGCAAGCGGAACATACGCCCAGTTTGGGTTTCTGTTGGGATTTTAAGGCTAACTTTACCGTCTAATGTCGGTACTTCAATCTCGCCGCCTAATGCCGCTTTACTAAATGAAATAGGCACTTCACAGTATAAGTTATTGGCATCACGAGTAAAGATGGCATGTTCACGTACACTAACCTGCACATATAAATCGCCAGGAGGTGCACCAAACTCGCCCGCTTCACCTTCACCGGTTAAACGAATACGATCGCCTGTATCAACACCGGCTGGAATTTTAACTGACAGAGTTTTGCTTTTCTCGACTCGGCCTTCGCCATGACATTTGCCACAAGGATCTTTAATAATTTTACCGCGACCATGACAAGTAGGACACGCTTGCTGAACAGCAAAGAAACCTTGGCGCATTTGCACTTGGCCTTGACCATGACAAGTGCCACATGTGGTTGCAGAGGTGCCTTTTTTAGCGCCACTACCATCACACAAATCACATGCAGCGAGTGTCGGAATGCGTAATTCTTTGGTTAAACCACGGACGGCTTCTTCTAAAGATAATTCAAGGTTGTAGCGTAAGTCACTACCACGTGCAGCCTGACGTTGACCACCGCGGCGACCGCCACCAAAAATATCACCAAAAACATCACCAAAGATATCGCCAAAATCACCTTGGCCACCGCCGTGTCCACCACGATTAGGATCGACGCCAGCATGACCAAATTGATCATATGCAGCTTTCTTGTCGCTGTCGGTTAAAATTTCGTACGCTTCTTTAATTTCTTTAAAGCTGGCTTCTGCGGCTTTATCACCCGGATTACGATCTGGGTGAAATTTCATCGCTAAGCGTTTGTACGCTTTTTTAATTTCGCGTTCACTGGTGTCACGTCCAACACCGAGAACTTCGTAATAATCACGCTTTGACATAGTGTTCTGTTTCTCGAAGGTGTGAGTAAGTTGTTAAACTTAATTTATACAAACGGGCGTGTGAGGATAGCCTCAACGCCCGCTTTTAAAGTAACTAACTGAAATGGTTAATTACTTTTTGTCGTCTTTAACTTCTTCGAACTCAGCATCAACAACATCATCAGCAGGCTTAGATTGGCCAGCATCTTGTGCTTGACCTTCAGCTTCGCCTTGCGCTTTAGCTTGAGCAATTTCCATTAACTTAGCAGACGCTTCGATAAGAGCTTGAGTTGCAGTGTCCATTGCTTCTTTGTCTTTGCCTTTAATAGCCGTTTCTAAAGTTGCAATTGCCGCTTCAATCTTTTCTTTTTCATCGCTTGCTAAAGCATCACCAGCTTCTTCAACTTGTTTTCTAGTTGAATGAGCTAAACCATCTGCTTGATTACGCGCTTTAACTAACTCTTCAAATTTCGCATCTTCGTCAGCATGAGCTTCGGCATCACGTACCATTTGCTCTACTTCTTCATCAGACAAACCAGAAGAGGCTTTAATGGTAATGTTTTGTTTCTTACCTGTTTTCTTGTCTGTTGCAGACACATGTAAGATACCATCAGCATCGATGTCGAACATCACTTCAACTTGTGGCTGGCCACGTGGTGCAGGCTCAATACCTTCAAGGTTAAATTGACCTAAAGACTTGTTTGCACTCGCTTGCTTACGCTCACCTTGAAGTACGTGAATTGTCACGGCACTTTGGTTGTCGTCAGCGGTTGAGAATACTTGCTGAGCTTTAGTCGGGATAGTGGTGTTTTTATCGATAAGCTTAGTCATCACACTGCCCATGGTTTCAATACCAAGAGACAATGGTGTAACGTCAAGTAGCAATACGTCTTTCACTTCACCTGAAAGTACGCCAGCTTGAATCGCCGCGCCAACTGCAACCGCTTCATCAGGGTTGACGTCTTTACGTGGCTCTTTGCCGAAGAAGTTAGTTACCGCTTCTTGTACTTTAGGCATACGAGTTTGACCACCAACAAGAATCACTTCATTGATGTCTGATACTTTTAAATCAGCGTCAGCTAGGGCAACTTTTAACGGCTCTAAAGTACGTTGAATTAAGTCTTCAACTAATGACTCTAATTTAGAGCGAGTAATTTTAACCACTAAATGTTTAGGACCTGATGCATCTGCAGTGATGTAAGGCAAGTTAACTTCAGTGTGGTTAGTGCTTGAAAGCTCGATTTTTGCTTTTTCAGCAGCTTCTTTCAAACGTTGCATCGCTAGAGGATCTCTACGAAGATCTAAGCCTTGGTCTTTCTTAAATTCGTCAGCTAAATAGTTGATTAAGCGGTTATCGAAATCTTCACCACCTAAATGAGTGTCACCATTGGTTGCTAACACTTCAAATGTTTGGTCACCATCATTACTGTCGATTTCGATGATAGAGATATCAAATGTACCACCACCTAAATCGTAAACGGCAACGACGTTGTCGCCTTGCTTCTTATCGATACCATAGGCAAGTGCAGCAGCTGTTGGTTCGTTGATGATACGCTTAACATCAAGACCTGCGATACGGCCAGCATCTTTAGTTGCTTGACGTTGTGAATCGTTAAAGTAAGCAGGAACAGTAATAACCGCTTCAGTCACTTCTTCACCTAAAAAGTCTTCAGCTGTCTTTTTCATCTTTTTCAAGATTTCAGCCGACACTTGTGGTGGTGCCATTTTATTACCACGAGACTCAACCCATGCATCACCGTTATCAGCGCCAATAATTTTGAATGGCATGATGTTCACATCACGTTGCACTTCATCGTCTTAAAACGACGGCCGATTAAACGCTTAATCGCAAAAAATGTGTTTGCAGGGTTAGTAACAGCTTGACGCTTAGCAGGTTGGCCAACAATAATTTCATCATCGGTGTAGGCGATGATTGAAGGGGTTGTGCGATCACCCTCTGCGTTTTCAATTACGCGTGCTTTGCCGCCATCAAGGACTGCTACACACGAGTTTGTTGTGCCTAAATCGATACCAATAATTTTGCCCATGGGGTCCTCCGAAATTGACGTTATTCGTCGCAAATATGTTATTTGATGTTGATATGGGGATGAACAACCAGTATTTCAAGCATTTTATTGCTTAACTTGAGATTCATATTAACCACTCATATCAGCCTTGATACCTATATTGGGACAGCAAAGTGAATTACAAGGGGAATGCTAAAAATTTATCGTGTTTTACTGATATTATTGACGCAGCATCAATGAGCGAAGGGGTTTTCTCTTCAACTAACAACAACAGCTTAAATAATTGTATTGTCGAGCTTACCACTGCAACGTGAGGCTAAACCGCCTGTTTATTTTATTTTGGTTAGCTGTAGCAAGGCGCAAGCTCTGCCATGTCTTTTACTATTACCCCTTAAGCCTTTTACGTCTTATAACAGCATGAACAGCTCGAATATTAGTCTCAAATAATCCAACGTTACTTAGGCAGTGATGACTGACCTTTGCAGCCGAGTTTACCGATGGCTAACATCAGCTAGCTCAGAGAGAATAGGCACTCGGGTATGTTTTAATCCTCCCCATATTAGCTAACCCTATCAGCAGAATTTATTGTCAGGATATTAAACAGCGTTAGATAAGCATTAAATAACGCTATTCATTTGATAAAAACACAACTAAAGTTATAAAAGTATCAAAGATGCTTAGAAAACAATCAAAATGCAATTAATTGAAGAGGTAGTAGGCAATGGGACTGCCAAGATGGAATTTAAGTGATAACACGGAACGTAAAATACGCATTATTATTTTAATCGTTGTGGCATTAATCCTTATCTATGAAAAGTTTTGTGGCATGAGCTCCACTCAATATCCAGCGATGTATTTAAGCGTGTTTTCACTGATAGCCACGTTTATGACCAATGCGGTACAGCGTCGCTATTTCACCTATGTAATGGAATACGCTCAAGCATTTAGAATTGTAGCCATATTAATGACCGGCGCTTTTTTTGTGATTTGGTTGTTAACCACCTATGAACGCTTGAATGAATCCGCAATGCCAAGCCATCTTATTTATAATATGTAATGCGCTATTTGATTATCGAAAACCAGCTCTACATTCACAAATTATCAATAATAAGGACGCTTAACAGCGCCCTTATTATCATGAAGACCATCACCTAATCAGTTATTGTCTACAAGTATAATCGCCCCAGGCGAGCCACTTATACGTCGTCAAAGCATCTAACGCCATGGGACCACGAGCATGCAATTTTTGGGTACTCACGGCAACTTCTGCGCCAAGACCAAACTGTGAACCATCGGTAAAACGAGTACTGGCATTCACATACACTGCAGCGGAATCAACTTGATTCATAAAGTCGCTCGCTGTGTGAATGTTATCCGTTAAAATAGCCTCAGAGTGTCCTGTCGAATATTGACGAATATGCTCCACCGCTTCGTCAATATCATTGACCACTTTGATCCCTAACGTAAGTGATAACCACTCGGTTGAGAACGACTCATCATGCGCTGGAGTAACATCAAAACCTAGACCGTCAAGATAAGGTAAGGCAATGGCACAAGCATGGAAACGTACCCCAAGCGAATGTAAATGTGAGGCAATATTTGGAATAAATTCAGCGGCTATCTGTTGATGTATTAGCAATGTATCTAAGGCATTACACACTGTTGGGCGTTGCACTTTAGCGTTAGCAATCACATCTATTGCACGGACTAAATCGGCCTGTTTATCAACCAATAAATGACAGATGCCAATCCCACCAAGAATCACTGGAATACTCGATTGTTCAGCACACAACCGCTGCAGATTTTGTCCACCACGGGGGATAATCATATCGACATATTTGTCGAGCCGGAGCAAACCACTAACAAGACTACGCTCAGGTGAATCAATAAGCTGCACGGCATCTTTAGGTAAATCTAGGCTCACGAGTGCATCTCGAATGACTTCACTTAGCACTTTATTGGAGGTCAGGGTTTCTTTACCGCCGCGCAAAATCACGGCATTGCCAGTCTTTAACGCTAACACAGCAATATCAACGGTGACATTTGGCCGAGCCTCATAAATCACTCCCACTACCCCTAATGGGACACTGCGACGTGTTAAGCGTAAGCCGTTATCTAATACTCGACTTTCAGCTTCTTTACCGACAGGGTCAGCTAGGGCGATGACATTATCAATGTCAGCGATAATCCCGCCAAGCCGTCCTTCGTCCAGCATCAACCTATCGATCATGGCTTCGGTTAAACCACTTTGCTTCGCAGCAATGATATCTTGTGCATTGGCTTGTAAAATATCATCTTTCCGCTGGGCTAAGTGATCGGCAATAGTTGCTAACAACAGGTTTTTCTGTTTTGCCGTTAAACTCGCTAAGATAAAACTGGCAGCCTTAGCGCGTTGACCGAGTAGGGTTAAATATTCTGTTTCTGTGGCTGACATCTGCTTATCCTTAATTATCGAGTACGACCATATCATTGCGATGAACCACGGCATCCCCGTAGTTATAGCCGAGTAAACTTTCTATGTCATCAGAGTGTTTACCGCTAATTTTAATTAAATCATTGGCACAATAACGGCTAATGCCTTTAGCCAAAATTTTACCGATTTGATTCACGATCAGTAAAGTCGCACCGCGCTCAAAATGACCTTCTACATCAATAATACCTTTAGACAATAAGCTACGACCATTAGCAACTACAGCAACCGATGCTCCAGCATCAATGACTAATTTACCTTGCGAAGCTGGGCCGGCAAGGATCCATTGCTTGCGACTTTCTAATGGATTTTCTATGGCACTAAAATGAGTACCAACAGACTCTCTAGCCGCTACTCTGGCGATAACATCAGGATGATGACCGGAAGCGATGACCACTTCAATACCCGCACGGCGAGCCACATCGGCAGCTTCTAGTTTGGTTGCCATACCACCCGTTCCAAGTCCAGACACAGAACCGCCAGCTAACAAACGCAAACTGTCGTCGATATTAACAACTTGTTTAATCAACTGTGCTTCTGGATGCGTGCGCGGATCGGCATCAAATAAGCCTTTTTGGTCAGTCAGTAAGATCAGTAAATCAGCATCGCAAAGCAAGGCTGCACGGGCGGACAAATTATCATTATCACCCACCTTAATTTCATTGGTGGCAACGGCATCATTTTCATTAATGATCGGGATAATATTATGAGCTAATAATGCATTTAAAGTGTCACGGGCATTTAAATAACGTTCGCGATCTTGCAAATCAGCACGAGTTAACAATAACTGGCCAACATGTAAGCCGTAAATACTGAACAATTGTGACCACGCCAAAATTAACTGACTTTGACCTACAGCTGCAAGTAACTGTTTATTCGCCATAGTGTCGGGCAACACCGGATAATGTAAATGCTCTCGCCCAGCAGCTATTGCGCCCGATGTACACAATACAACTTCAACGCCTGAACGCATAAGCGAGGCCATTTGCCTGGCCAATTCAACCATATGTGCTTTATCGAGCTTTTTACTGCCAGATGTCAGCACGCTGGTGCCTAACTTAACTACTACGCGGCGATAACCCATTTATCTCACTCAGCTTGCAAAAAATATTCAGTTCATTTATACCCAATTCACTCGATAATTCATAGTGAAAGCCGCTAATAGTGGAATATTTATCGAGATTAACTATTTTCAGGTTAATAAATGGTTATCAAACAGTCTCTAATCCTGCTAACTCAGTTTCATTAAGCTTAAATAGCTTGGCTATTGGCGCCTTATTAGAAAAACAAAAAAAAGGGCTAATAGCCCTTTTTTGTAGTGGCCTAAGCCAATTTATAACCATTTACCCTATTAATGGGCAACGGATTAACTATAAATAAATTTCGCCACAAACAATGCTGCTACAACTAAAATACCTGAATTTAAATCTTTAAAACGTCCTGTCATCAATTTGATTGCAGCGTAAGAAATAAACCCAAGGCCAATAGCATTGGCAATAGAGAAAGTTAACGGCATTAATAAACATGTCACCACCACTGGAGCGGCTTCCGTTATATCTTCCCAATCAACATTCACCAAACCCGACATCATTAAAATAGCCACGTAAAACAATGTACCAGTTGTTGCATAGGCTGGCACCATAGCAGCTAACGGCGATAAAAATAACGCCGCAACAAACAACAATCCAACCACCACAGCAGTTAAACCTGTGCGGCCGCCAGCACTTACCCCTGCAATACTTTCAATATAGCTAGTCGTCGTTGATGTACCCAATGCCGCACCGGTAATGGTGGCAACACTGTCTGCTGTTAATGCACGTTTAACTCGCGGCAAGCGGCCTTTTTCATCCAGTAATCCACCACGTTGTGCAACAGCAACTAAGGTGCCAGATGTATCGAATAAATCAACAAACAAAAAAGCAAAGACTACAGATAACATGCTAATTTCTAATACACTAGACAAGTCCATTTTCATGAATGTAGGAGCAATAGACGGTGGCATAGCAACTAAGCCTTGATACTGTACGTCACCAAAAATCATGCCGAGAGCCGTCACGATCAAAATACTAAAAATAACTGCCGCTTTCAGGCCACGATGCACCATAGCAATAATTAAGAAGAAACCTAACGCCGCCATCAAGGCTGGAAATGAGGTAATGTCACCCATAGTCACTAATGTTGCAGGACTTGCCACAACTATGCCGGCATTTTTTAAGCCAATCAATGCTAAAAATAAACCAATACCTGCCGCGATACCAAATCGCAATGACATAGGAATACAGTTAACAATCCACTCGCGGATCCTAACTAGAGATAGAATTAAGAAGCACACCCCAGACATGAACACCGCACCAAGGGCAGTTTCCCAGCTATAACCCATTTCACCTACTACAGTGTAAGTGAAAAAAGCATTAAGCCCCATACCAGGCGCTAATGCGATAGGGTAATTAGCCAATAAGCCCATAACTAAGCACCCTATGGCAGCGGCTAAACATGTGGCAACAAATACCGCACCATGATCCATTCCTGCATCAGCAAGCATCATAGGGTTGACGAAAATAATGTAGGCCATGGTTAAGAAAGTAGTAAGACCGGCTATCGCTTCTTGTTTAAGACTCGTGTTGTGTTGTTTAAGTTTAAATAATTTTTCTAACATGGAGCGAAGGTCCTTGGGCAAAGGTTAACGTTGAGTTTATCGTTTTAATCGTTACAGATGAGGATAAGGCATGCTTACATGCTAAGCCGACATCTTTACGCAGGATAGGTGTGAATCAGCGGGAAATTATAAGTACTTACGACCTTGATAGCTATCAATTGCCTTTTTATTGAAAGATTTCAGTTTTTTATATAACGCACTAACCAATTGGCTAAATTTCAGGTAAAAAAAAGCCTACTCAAAAGAGTAGGCAGACATGTTACAAGCATTCCGTATGGGGAAAGGAAAGCTAGCACCACTGAATGTGATGTGGTAATAAATCTATTAGTTTATCACCTTGTCTAAACCGTCAAACGAGACGAACAAAAGGTTGATGGATATTAAAACGACGTAAAGAGGGTCAATTCTTAACGTTTCATGGCGAATATACCGCCACGTAAAACTGTCACATCAGCAAACCAAGTGTTTTGCCAATAAAATTTGCTGCTACCTGTATAAGACATGGTCTTCTCCTGAATAAAGTTAAGTTGCATAAACCTAGTAAAGCTTGGCTCGGTTCCCTGGAACGTACATTTCTCAAATCCATTGAGACAACTTGTCACTCAGATCCTTGGAGGCTATATCCATCCTGGATTAACTAGAGCCGGCAATGATAATCCTTGCCGACGAAATGAATTATACAAAACTGTAACTTAATTACAAGTATTATTTGCTTTAATTCACAAAAACTTCATTAAAAGTGATTTAATTACAATAATTTCTGATTGAAACTATGTTAACCCATTGTTATCGGCATGTAACCATCAAGGCAATACCAATTATTACAACAACTTAATCACACATCACCTACAAAAAGAAAACTGTAATAAAGCAACCAAAGGGCTTGCAGTTGGCTTTCCGTAGAGAGGATCGCCCTCAACAGCACTGCCTGCAATATCGATATGGGTAAATGCCAGTTCTGTTTCGGCTAATCCAGACGCTTTTATCAAGAAAGCGGCAGGATATTGATGCCCACGAGCCGTAATTGAAGACGGACCATTATTCGATGACACCACATCTGCAGCGCCATTTTTATCGGCAACTTTATCAAAGTCTTCTGGACGTAATTGTGAAACCTCAAATGGTTCCCCCCATAATTGCCCCACTTCAGCTAATGTTGCTGCAACACCTTGCTTTTTAGCCACGCTATTTTCAACTAATGCAGGGTAACCACCGTAGGCTCGTACAACATGACCGGTTAACGTCGCCACCGAAAACAATTGTGGATTAACCGCAGTTTGAGCCTGTAAACGTAAATGGGATAACAAATCGGCTAGCACTAAACGCCCTTCAGCATCGGTATTACCTATACGGACTCGCACACCTGCGTGACTGGCAATAATTTCATCGGTAACAAATGCATCACTGCCAATACTGTTTCTCACTAATCCAAGCTCGGCGACCACTTTGATCCCTTTAGGTTTAAGTATCGATAGCGCCTTCATTAAACCGGCAACCGCAGCTGCGCCACCTTTATCACGGCTCATGCCAGCCATTGACCCGGCAACTTTAATATCAGCGCCACCAGTGTCGTAAACCACGCCTTTACCCGCAAAGAATAAGGTTTTGGTAATAGTGCCTTCACCAATATATTCAAGCTTTACCACTCGTGGATGATGACGAGCCACATCAAAAGAGCTTCTGCCAACAGCGCTTAATAATGGATATTGCGCTTTTAACTGCTCGGCTTGATCAATCACAGATACAGCCAAACCGCTATCAGCAAAAGCATCAACACAATATTGTGCAAACCCAATAGCCGACATACGCTCAGGTTCTGTACCACAAAGATCGCGCGCCAATACTCGTCCAGACTCTGCCGCATTAAGTAATAAACTATGGGTAGCGGTATTCAATAGTCCAATCGCGGTTAAACTCGATGGCAAAGACTTTGCTTCTCGTGCTTCTAACGGTTGCCAAAGCTCTTGTCCACACGCCAGTGCGGCAACTTGTTCAGCATTAGCAAAACGCTTGTCAGTTACGCTTGGTACAACTAATAAAGGTTTAGTGGCACCTGCGGCTTTAGCAATGGCAATCCCTTCTCGAGCAGCTTTGGCAAAGATCCTCACATCGCTATACTCATTGCCGCTATCAGCCACTGGAGAGATGATCAATCGACCACCGGCCAACCCTGGTGCAAAAAGGAGCGTGGCACTTTTACCGACACGCATATCAATTTGGCGAGCGTGTGCAGCAAGCAAACTCACTTCATCTTGTTTAATCTCAGCTAAACTCGTCGCTATCACGACAACAGCGTCCCAACCTTCGCCTTCAAAAATAGCCCCATCACTTGTGACATCAATAATTGGCACTTGGAACGCGGTAACCGCTTTATTCACTTGGGTCATACAAGATCCTTACTCTTTAGGAATACAGATAAATTAGTGGGTTCATAATTATTTACAGATTTGTGGACTAAACCTTGGCAAATCGGTATCGCAATATCAAGTAACTGCGCAGAATATGTTAAAATAATTGCAGTTATATTTTGTGTCGTATATCGACTTGATTTCATCTTAGAGGGCGTTTCGTGACTGCATTAACTCAATTATATCCTCAGCCTCTATGGCAATGGTTTGAACAAATTTGCGCTATTCCACATCCATCAAAGCATGAACATGCGTTATCACAACATATTCAGCAATGGGCAAAAGCTCAAGGCCTTGCGGTTGTTGAAGACAAAGTCGGTAACTTGATCATCCGTAAGCCTGCCACAGCAGGAATGGAAAACTGTAAAATAGTGGTGTTACAAGCGCACATTGATATGGTGCCGCAAAAAAATGCCGACAAAGTACATAACTTTGAAACCGATCCGATTGAAGCTTATGTAGACGGTGATTGGGTTAAAGCTAGAGGAACAACCTTAGGCTCTGATAACGGTATTGGTATGTCTTCGGCGCTGGCTGTTTTAGGCAGTAAAGACATTAAGCACGGGCCACTCGAAGTACTGCTCACCATTGATGAAGAAGCTGGCATGACGGGCGCTTTTGGTTTAGAAGCCGGTTACCTTGATGCAGAAATCTTAATCAACACCGACTCTGAGCAAGAAGGTGAAATCTACATGGGTTGTGCTGGAGGTGTTGATGCACAGATAAGTGTACCAATGTCTTGGCAAGCACCAGAACAAAGCAACGCCAGCTTTTCACTGACCATGTCAGGATTAAAAGGCGGTCACTCTGGGGTTAATATTCACCTTGGACGTGGTAATGCCAATAAGTTATTAGCGCGCTTTTTGTTTAAATACAGTGACGAATTAGCCCTAGAGCTAGTTAGCTTTAGTGGTGGCTCGCTGCGTAATGCCATTCCGCGTGAAGCTAACGTGCAATTTATGCTACCAGTAGAAAATATTGACGCACTAAAGCAAGCCATTGAATCGTTCCAAGCCCTAGTTCGTGAAGAATTAGCCGTTGCAGACCCAGGCATGCTACTGAGCTTAGCCACCATAGATGCACCCACCAAAGTCATGGGCGAAGAAGCGCAAAATACCTTAATCGACTTATTACATGCTTGCCCTAACGGCGTAATGCGCATGAGTGATGAAGTGGAAGGCGTCACTGAAACATCACTAAATATAGGCGTGATCAGCACTGAAGATGAAAGCGTAGAAATATTATGCCTTATTCGTTCATTAATTGATTCAGGTCGTGAAGAAGTCACCGGTATGCTAACCGCACTATCAAACCTATCGGGTGCTAGCATTGATTTAAGCGGTGCTTACCCGGGGTGGAAACCAGATACTAGCTCACCTGTAATGGCAATTGTGCGAGACACCTATAACGATATTTATAAAAAAGATCCTACGGTGATGGTTATCCATGCTGGTCTAGAATGTGGTTTATTTAAAGAGCCTTATCCTCTAATGGACATGGTCTCTATTGGGCCGACTATTCGTTATCCACATAGCCCTGATGAAATGGTCAACATCACCACTGTTGGTCAGTACTGGGAATTGCTACTTGCCGTATTAGAGCGTATTCCAGCTAAAGAAGCGTAATCAGTAGCGATGATTTATGCGTAAAACCAAAAAACGACAGAAATGTCGTTTTTTAGTTTTAGACTTGAGCGTTTTCATTGCGACTCTAACCTTTAAAACTGCAAATCAAGCTGAGTAATATGTGCCACTGGATTATCAGTAACAGCCAGTGTTGTATCAGCTAAACCAACACTAACCCCCAATAAGCGAATACCTCGCCCTTGGCTGCGCAGCAAAGCCTGTTGCAGTAAATCATGAAACAAATTAATCGACATTTCATCACTGCGATGTTCGATGGTGGTCTGTTTAAAATCATTAAATTTCAGCTTCACAACTTGCTTGTGGATCTGTCTATCTTTAGCACTGCGATGAACCCGAGCACTCAGTTCTTGGATAAGCTGTGGTAATACTTGACGACATTGCTCTAAGGTAAAAATGTCTTTGGCTAACGTAGTTTCAACCCCAACAGACTTTCGTACCCGATGCGGACTAATTTGTCTTGGATCTATCCCTTGTGATCGCTCAGCTAATACATGACCAAATTTGCCAAATACCTCAATTAATTGCGCTTTTGGATACTGTTGCACGTCGTAGCAGGTGGTTAAGCCAATATCAGCTAACTTTTTTGAAGTGACTTTACCGACGCCAGGAATTTTACTCAGAGGAAGATCTTTTACAAAATCACTAATTTGATTAGGAGTGATGACATATTGGCCATTGGGTTTATTTAAATCGGAAGCGATTTTAGCTAAAAACTTAATCGGTGCAATACCCGCTGAGGCGGTTAAACCTGTGGTCTCAAATATATCATTTCGAATAGCCTTGGCAATTAACGTGGCACTGCCTTGGTGAGCATCGCAATCAGTCACATCAAGATAAGCTTCGTCTAGAGACAAGGGTTCGACAAGATCTGTGTATCGATGAAAGATCTCACGTATTTGCACAGACACCGATTTATATACATCCATGCGCCCTGGCACTAAAATTAACTGCGGACACAGCTGCAGTGCATGATAACTGGACATAGCACTTCGCACGCCAAATTTGCGGGCCTCATAACTGCAGGTACTTATCACACCGCGACGATCACTTCTGCCGCCAACAGCAATGGGCTTTCCTCGTAATTCAGGAAAATCGCGCATTTCTACCGCTTTTCCTAACTCAGTAACATTACCTAAATAGTTGTCAATTCTTCTAATGCTTATGAAATTAAAAACATAATTATCAATCTAAATTGTTACTGCACTTTTAGAAAAAATTCGCATATATAAAATCATCTACGGAGATACAAATATTTTCAATTCTACGTCATTACTATGTGCTGTTGACATCCAACTTTGTATTAGCTGATAAGCTTGCAACGATTCACTTATAGCATTATGCCCACGCTGTAATTGTGTTTCAAAATGGCCCGCTGAAAAGCTATTCGCTGCCACTATCCATACTTCTTTTTTAACACTGCTAGCACGTCTACGTTGGGCTATAACTTCCCAAACTTTCCGAGTTTTCAGCTCCCTAGCGTTTTCATCTGCGGCTGTAAAAGCTTGCCCTTCAAACATTCTAATTCTTTCATTCATTAACTGGGCTGCTCCACGTTGCGGCCATGGGCCAAGCAAGCGATTCCAATTACCAGCCCTTAAGTTGTTATTTCCGCTAATCAACATTTCAATGTTTTTAATTGCTTGAGAGCCTACTTCAGCCAATGCACCGGCTGATGATTCTGGATTCTGTGATGATCCACATTTTATATGTACGTAAACTAACTTTTCGGGAGAAGAAAGAATAAAATCGGCAGGTTCAGTTCCCATATCTGTATTAAGTACAAGATCTGCCGCAGGTATATATTGATTGAACGGTCCTAAATCACTTCGGGTTGGGTTAGGCAACGAATTGGCTTTAATTTGATCTAAAAGATAAAAAAATTGAGTTGGTACTGAAACCCTGGTTAACGACTTGATAAACTCTATGGTCATAACCTTTTTCATCGAGGTTTGCCCCTTTTAGTGAGTCTAGCCCTATAACCACGTTTGCTAATTGAGAACTGGCAATATTAAATTGATTTTCTACTGGTAGTTTAAGTTCATAAAATTTGTTTTTCGCATAACCGACACCATTTTCTAATAATGCTTTATGTAAGCGCTCAGTCAAAAGGTCAATAATATCGCTATCCGGTTCATCTCCAGCTTGTAAAGAGTAATACATTGGTGAAACTGACGATAAAACTAAAAATGGCTCATCTACTTGCAATTGAACAGTAATTCCGCTGTCTGCAACATCTGAGTCTAATAAAAAACCACCATCATATTCTCTATATATAAAATCATTATCTAACGTGAATTCTTCATCACCTATAGCAATATTTATTGGGCTTTCAAGCTCACTTAAATCAAAAATTAAGCTTTCAATTTGTAGGTCAGTGTTTACCGCTACAGGCTTGGCAAATGAATGAACAAGCGCACTGGATATGTCAGCATCAGATGAGATTGTAGCTTCCATATCATTTAACCAATCATTTAACTCAACTAGGCTAAATGAACTCTCTTTTTGATCTGATATTCTGCCGGAGTCTACACCAACATAGTAACTACCAGATTTTTGCTCATTTTGATTTTTTTGATCATATGTATCAAACCGCATAGTCGATAAGCGATATGCAGCATTCCCTTGTAAATTGGCTATTTGCTCTAAATCGGCCCCTTTCACGGCAATACTCTCAGGACGCTTTCTTGCTGTGCTAACTGATTTACTACTAGCTTCTTTAGTTGTTGCTGACCCTCCTAACGCCATTACATTTAACAGCTTATCTTGAGAAACCACACTACCTATTTTTAAATCTTTATCATTGCCAAACCTGCGACCTCTACTATCGTAAATAGCGACAATATTGGGTGTTAGTGCTTTAAAGAGCGTAACTTCTAATGATGGTTCGAAGAAGAATTGATCAACTAAAAACTTAGATTTGTTAAAAGCGATAGAAACAACAACTTTGATACCCCATTGCGTATTAAATTGTTTTGCTAATTCCCCTGCGTTATTACATCGCCAATACAAAGTATCAGACATAAGCTGAGCATTAAAACCTAACGATTGATTCAAAAAACAAATTGAAGCAGTGGGGATGTTTAGAGATCGCTCAGGGTTAAAGGAATTAAGATCAAACTTACTTAGAAATCGATTGCCGTAATAGCTAGCATCAGGAAAAGCTTCTAAATAAAGCTCTATCAATTTGTTAATATCTAATGATGCAATAAATTTAGTTACCGCTGATGGGCTATTAAGTGAAGTATCAAATGTTCTATAGTTTAGCCACATTTGCTCATTGGAATTTTGTTCAAACTCTATAACTTTAGGCTCTACATTGCCAAATAAACGGACAACACGGCCAATAGTTTGCACAAGTTCTCTACCGCTATTAACGGCATACGTTAACACCAACAATTTAGCCTGAGGAATATCTACACCTTCATCTAACTTACGCTGATGAATAATTACCTCATAGTTTGTGTCTTTTAGTTTCTTCGGTACAGTTGCCTTTACATTAACTCGTACATCGCCCACAAACTGCTCATGAATTGCCAACACACTAAAGTCTTCGTTTAATTCATCATAATAGTGCTCAATATCACTAAATTTATTACATTTTATGATGCACTTAGTATTCGGGTTATCATCCAGAAACTGATGAATTGAAGCGATTAAGTTTGCTGTTTCTATTGTTTCAAAGTCAGGCTCTTTAAGTACACCATCTGCTAATGCTTTTTCAAAGGTGTAGATGTAACTTGCATCCGCATCAATATCAAATTGGAATAGATCATTCCGATATGGTGTTGCGGTAATAACTATTTTATGTGCGCCCATTCCACGCACCAAATTACGCCAAACAGGGGAAGGTTCTGCATGACCTTCATCTATTATCACTAGGTCAATATTTTGCTTTAATTCGTCTAACTGTGCTTGATTGAAAGTTTGTAGCTTTTGAAAAGTTGATACATAGATGCCATTTGCCGAAGTGTCGTCAACATCATCAAATGCGCGTTTTAATGGGATATCTTCGCCTTCGGCACGCTCACTAAAAAACTTGCCATTTATTTCATCAAAAAGTTGGTCACAAACAGCTCTACGATGACATAAAACTAATACCTTCCTCTGGGTCGCTTTATGGCAAATAACCGTAATTACGCCCGATTTACCAGCCCCTGTTGGAAGACTAATTAAACAAGATTTAGTATCTTTATTAAATGGCTTTCTAACATAGTTCAATGCAGTTTGAACACTACCTTGTTGGCAATCTCTTAATCCATTCCATAAAATATCATTTATGGTAAAACCACTAATATTCAAAACTAAACTTCCTTATTATCGTTATATTTTACTAGTGAAGCTTTGGACTGAGTGAAGTTACAAAGCATTAATATTTGTTTTTTAAAATGACTACTTACCAACCAGTAGTGTTGCAATAATAAAAATTTTTCTCATGGTTACCAACATGCATTAGAAGTTATCTCAAGTATCTCCCAAAAAATTTAGCTTTTACTCATACAAATACTTCTGAAACCCGATAAACGTGTCTCGTATTGCTGCGGGAGAGCCGAATTCGGCAGCGGCATCGCTTATGGTGTTGTATTTAAGTTCGACTAAGCTGCGCATTTTCTTAGCTGCTAATTCTTGTTCACCATCTTCGATGTATTTATCTAAAATGAATTCGATAAATTCGACCTGCTTGTAGCTAAACTCACTTGATATGCTAGGTCTGGCGGTTGCAACACGCTCTTTACGTGTGTGGGTTTCTTTTGCGTAGGCCACAAATGACAAGAGGTCGTATACGTCGCTGTCTTTGGCGTCGATAATGTCTTTCATACTATCGAGCTTTTCATCGTCGTAACCAGCTTCATATAAATCAGCTAATAGTTTTTCGCGGGTGCTTGGATTACTCCATATCTGGCGTAACTGATCTTCATTCCCAAAAAATCGTGGTAAATCGCCAAATAATTGTTCAACAAATTGTTTGGCTGTGAGCATTCCCCCATCAGCGCCCATAAATAATACGCTTTTCATGTGCTGTATTTGGCGAGCTTTGCCGTCGGTTAGAGTGATGAATATTTTTTCTGGCTTGCCAGTTCCCCCACAGCCCTCTCCTGTATCACAGCTACAGGGAGTATTGCCGCAGTTGGTACAAGGTTCATCAGTTCCATTATCAGGACATTGGCAAGGTGATTGGGTGCATTTGCTACAAGGGGGTTCTGACGTGTCATTCTCGCAATTACACGGATTAAAACCACAAACTCCACACACACAAATGCACGGTTTGGCTTTACAAATATCACAAGGCTCTGCGTCAGGTTTGTCATCTGGCGGTAATGGCTCTCCATCCCATTCAGGATCGGAAAAGTTATGATGCGCTTTTACAAAGTCATAGACGGTAAAAAATGATTTACCGTCGTACAGTCGCGTACCTCGGCCAATAATCTGCTTAAACTCAATCATGTTTTTACATTCACGCATTAACACAATGTTGCGCACATTACGGGCATCTACGCCTGTCGATAACTTACGAGAAGTGGTTAATATAGTGGGAATGGTTTTTTCGTTATCACAGAATGTACGTAGGTCGTTTTCACCCGCTGCGCCATCGTTAGCGGTAATACGCACGCAATAGCTTGGGTTTGTCGTCCAACCTTGTTTGACGGCGTATTGATTAATGAAATCGCGCACCATGCCTGCGTGATCTTGGGTGGCACAAAACACGATGGTTTTCTCAGATGGGTTAATATGATCCACCCAATACTGCACACGCTTTTGTTCACGTTGTGGCATGGTGATGATGCGATTAAAGTCACTCTCTTTATACACTTTGCCAGGCTCGGGCTCACCTTTAAACGTCACCGCATCGCCAGGGGTATACACGTATTCATCCATAGTGCCGACAATAGGATATACCTTAAATGGCGTTAAAAAGCCGTCACTAATACCTTGTTTTAAGGTGTAGCTGTAAACGGGGTCGCCAAAATATTTGTAACTGTCTGCATTGTCGGTACGTTTTGGCGTAGCGGTTAAACCTAGTTGTACCGCAGGAGCGAAGTAGTTAAGGATTTCACGCCACGAGCTTTCATCATTGGCACCACCACGGTGACATTCGTCAATAATAATGAAGTCGAAGAAGTCTTCTGGGTATTGCCTGAAATTACAGTTGCTAGTATCGGTAATAACCGCTTGCTCAAAATCTTCGTCTTCAATCTCTTCTATGTCAATGCTATTTAGCTTGCCACTGTTGTGGGCACTATCAGTCATTAAGGTTTGGAAAATTGCCATAAAGATACTGGCATTTTTAGGTACGCCTTTGGTCTTTTTAATTTCTTTTGGGGTAATGCGAACTACCGCATCTTCACCAAAAGCACCAAAGTCATTAAAGGCTTGCTTGGTTAAGACATTACGGTCGGCTAAGAACAATATGCGGGGGCGTTTTTTTGCGTTACTCGGATTATTTGCCGCTTGTAAACTCCAACGGCTGTGGAACAACTTCCATGACAGTTGAAAGGCAATACAGGTTTTACCCGTGCCTGTTGCAAGAGTCAGTAGAATACGGTCTTTCCCTTGAGATATGGCCTCTAATGCTTGGTTAATGGCGTTTTCTTGGTAATAACGAGGCTGCCAGTCACCTTTACATTCAAAAGGTATTTGCGCAAATCTTTCACGCCATGCAGCGGTATAATCAGGTTCTGTTTTTCCTGTGGCTGGCTCAAAGCATAGGCGCCACATTTCAGCTGGGCTTAAGTAGTTGTCAACTAGCTGCTCGTCGCCCGTCAACATATCTATTTGGTAAATTTCATGACCGTTAGTAGCATAAGCAAAGCGGCACTGCAAACGCTGAGCATAGTCTTTCGCTTGGCGAACGCCTTCGGTGTAACTTAGGCTTTCTCTTTTGGCTTCAACTGCTGCTAATTTACGTCCCTGAAACTCCAAAACATAATCAGCACTTAGGCTTGAAGCACGTTTACCACCACCTAAAATACGCCCAGCAGTAATAGAAACTTCACGACGAATGAAGCTATGGTTAGCTTTACCCCAACCATTCAAAATCAATTTCGGCGAGATTAACTCTGCACGGGTTTCAGATTCGTTTCTGCTCATAACACTACCTTGTGATTATATTTTAGAAAGTGATTTAATCGTGAGTTAACTCACCGCTAAAGGCTTTTTGTAAAATGGATTTTTTCAATTCTTCCAAATTATCAATTTTTTGGCTGTAGATGGCTTCTAATTTTTTTGTTTCTTTTAGTATTTTATCAATTCCATTTATAACTTTTTGTTGCTCAACTAAAGAGGGCAGATTGTATATTTTAAATGCTCTAATATCTTTCATATTTATATGCTGAACAGTTGCTCCTGTAGAGTGGGAAAGAAGTTGTTTTTGTACTTTTTGAGATAGAATCAAAAAGGCCAAATACTTAGAAAGAAATTTATCTTTTTTAGGTCTTATTAAAACTGTCCTTTGGCCTAAACACACCTTTACATTTTTAGGAATTACACCAATATTTCCTGCTGGTGCTTCACGAGCAAGTATTAAATCATCTTCCTGCGGTATTGCTCTTCTTGTCCATGTTATATATGTCTCTTCAGAAACTCTATTCACCCCTTCTAAAATCAAAACTCCCTTTCCTATATTTGGTGTTCTAATTGAGGGATAGCCAGTTTCTTGCTTTGGTGCCGTTTTATGTTCACAATCAACGATTAATTCACAAATATCATTCAATGAGTCATGCTCAACACCACTAAAGTTATTTTCAAACGCATCGTTTAAATAACTATCAAAAAGTTCTGCTGCATTTTTTAGGTTTTGTTCGGTTTTAGCGCGAGTTTGTTCTAAGTCGGCAAACACGGTGTCGAGCAATGCCACAATGCGTTTTTGTTCTGGGACTGGGGGGATATCAAGAGTTAAACCTTGGAGCTTTTTAATAGTTAAAGTATCTACTGTTGCACCGTTCCCTTCATCTAGTTGTTCTCTCATCAATGAAGATTTCAGCCATAAATTAATATATTTACTTTCTACATCAGAAGTTCGCTTCAACCAAAGAACGCTAGCATCTTTAAAATAAAACCGATCCTCCTCTCGAACAATATAAGAATTGCCAATAGTACCTATAGCAGTGATTACTATATCACCAGCAGTTGGTACACCATGCTTTGTGGCATATTCGGCATAAAGCTCTTCGCTAATAAAAAGATCATTATCTACAAATCCATTTTGCGAAAGTTTCGTAATTTCACGACCGCGGTAAAAAGGAACGCCAGATGTTTGCCACTGTGCCTTTAGAACACGTTTACTTGAACCTATTTTGAATAGATCACTTAACATAACTTTTTGAGTCATTACAGCAACTCCTGAATCTTAGCTAAAATCGCTTCAGATTCTTTATCAAGGTAAGCGGTCAATGAACTGGTGAAGCTTATTCTGCTTCACCTAAATCAACATTCCACGGCAGCAAATCAGTCATATCATCTAATGGTGCACGCTTGGGTAATTCCGTAAATAGATGACGGAAATAGTAGTAGGGATTCAAATCATTGGCACGGCAGGTCATCACCAGGCTATATAAGTTCGCACTGGCTTTAGCGCCACCCACCGACGTCGAGAACATCCAATTTTTTCGTCCTGTGGTAAATGGCCTTATATCTCGCTCTGTAACATTATTATCAATACTGATATCCCCATCTTCAAGATAGGTCAGTAATTTGGGCCACTGATTTATGGTGTAAGTGATGGCTTTGCCCAATGCCCCTTTAGGTAAAACATGTTGGCTGTTCAGCCAAGCATAAAATTCATTGAGGATAGGTTCGGCCTGTTGCGTTCTCAACTGTTGACGCGCTTGGGAAGTTAAGTGTTTTGCCTGTTTTTCTATCCCGTAAAGTTTGGCTATGTAACTGAGCGCTTTTTCGGGTTTACCTGCTTTTTTGAAGGCGATGCTTTTTGAGCATCGGTAAATTTCCTTCTCGCATGTGCCATACAAGCGGCTTGAGTGACCTGTTCAAGCGTATTGTAAGCACTGTAGCCATCGGTCAGGAGGTAGCCTGAGTATCCCGTTAGGAAATCCTTTACACAGGCAGCAGCGGCGACGACTCGGTTGATAGTCGTAAATAACCGCTGGGTTTTCTGCAAATTCACCACTGCTGGTAAACCCACATGTACGACTTAGTTTCGGCTTTTCTGTCTTCTTCTCGAAGGACTTGTACCGTTGTTTCATCGGCACAAATCAGCTTTTCGCTCAGGAGCTTATCCTTCATTGCATCGATAATGACTTGGACTTTATCACCTAGCTGTACACACCAATTTGCTAGCGTGCCTCTGCTTATATCAATTCCTGAGCGATTTAACATATCAACCTGGCGATACAGTGGTAATGCATCCACGTATTTAGCCGTGACAATAGCGGCAAACGTTTCAGCACTGCCCATGCTTTTAGGCAACATACTCGCAGGCTTAGGGGCCGTAATGACTTTATTGCTGACGTGTGTTTTTTCACATTGACGACACGTGTATTTGGTACGCTCATGACGGATAACGCTGACTTTCTGTGGAATGATTTTGAGCTCTTCGCTGACTTCTTTTCCGCATTCATGAAGGGGTGTTTGGCAACATTCACAACAAAGGGCACTGAGTTCGTGCAGATAAACTTCACGCTCAAGCGCTTCAGGTAACGGTTTTCTGCCTGTTTTAGCCTTGCTCTTATTTACGTTGGGCAACGCATGTTGCTGCTCAGCTTCGTTAAACGTGCCTTTGGCTACCTTTTCACTTTGTGATGAAAAACGTTTTGATTTACTTAAGTTGAGTTGTTCAATAAGCAGCTCAATTTGAGTTTGAAGCTCACTCACTTGCTCCTGCTTAGCTTGAAGCAATACTTTTTGAGCATCATTCTCTTGCTGTAGTTGCAGCAACATAGCTTTGAGTTGTGCTATATCATCAGGTAGGTCAGTCAAGGTGGCTCAGGGCTTAAAAGGTTATCAATATCCTTAGTCTGACAGCGAAAATGATCGTTCAAGTAAAAATTTGCGATCAACATTCGCCGTCACACTTCAAGTCCAAATATGGGTCGATGCGCCTTAGGATTATCTAAGGTTAATCCCGATAATAGCCACTGTAATTGCTGCTTGCTGATATGAACTGCGCCATCACATTTAGGCACCGGCCACTTAAAGTGGCCTTTTTCGAGGCGGCGATAATAAAGCCAAAATCCATTGGTATCCCAAAATAATATTTTGAGCTTATCGCGGTGTCGATTACAAAAGATAAACCAGGCCTGGCTAAAGGGGTCCATTTCAAGTGTGTCTGCGACGATTAATGATAATCCATCAATCGACTTTCTCATGTCGGTGACACCGGACACTAAATACACGTTACCAGTGGGAGTCATTGTAGTGCTGCAACCCAATGTTTGATTTGTGTTTGACTGAGCATCGAAGGGAGTTCAGCGCGAATACCGTTAGGTAATAATAGCACCACGACATCAGTGCTTTCCTGGTCAAAGACAATGGGCTGAACATGTTGCTTGGCCTCTTTACTGTTGAGTTTTTTGACCCAATAGTAAAGTGTTTGATAGTGGATTGACCGCTCAGTACAAAATTGTTTAATCGGTAAATGGCTTTGTTTGAACTCAGTCAGTATTTGAGTCCAGTGGTCATGTTTTTGCGATTGATTCATAGCACCTCCTTTGTAAAGAAGCACTATGCCAAAAGCTGATTTTTATTGGTATGTGGGGTTAATTGACCGCTTACTTATCAAGTGCAATAATGTCATCAATAATCACTTTAGGTTCACGCAGTGGTGTAGCTTCTTCAACGTTGGGGTTTTTAACAGATAAGTCATATGTGCTTTGGTCAATATTGCTGATAGCCAATGACCATGATTTATCTGTTTCACCGCTTTTTATATCGCTGACGGCTGCTTTCTGCAATTCAACAAACTCGGCTAAATCTTTATCGTTTAGTGGGTTTGTTTTGCCCATATTACGTCCGACATTTAATTCGTAAAACCACGTATTAAGCGTTGGTTCACCTTTGGTAAAGAACAGCACAACGGTTTTTACACCCGCACCTAAGAACGTACCACCAGGGCAATCAAGTACGGTATGTAAATTACAGTTTTCCAGTAGTTCTTTACGTAGGGCGATAGCGGCATTGTCGGTATTACTTAAAAAGGTATTTTTAATAACAATCGCTGCGCGGCCACCAGGTTTGAGCATTTTAATAAAGTGTTGTAAAAACAAGAATGCCGTTTCGCCCGTTTGGATTGGGAAGTTCTCTTGCACCTCTTTGCGCTCTTTGCCGCCAAATGGTGGGTTTGCCAGAATGATACTGTGTTGGTTGCTGGGCTGAATGTCTTGCAGGTTTTCACTTAAGGTATTGGTGTGTAATACATTTGGCGCTTCAATACCGTGTAAAATCATGTTCATGATGGCAATAACGTAAGCCAATGACTTTTTCTCTTTGGCGTAAAACGTGTCATTTTGCAGAGTTTGTAAGTCACTGGTGCTTAATTTAACTTTGCCTTCAATACCAGCACGACCACCTTGACGTAGGTAGTCGTAGGCTTCACATAAAAAACCTGCTGAACCTGCTGCACCGTCGTAGATGGTTTCACCAATTTTTGGTTGTACTACGTCAATCATCGCGCGGATTAATGGGCGCGGTGTGTAGTATTCGCCGCCGTTACGACCTGCGTTACCCATGTTTTTAATTTTGGCTTCGTATAAGTGGCTTAGTTCGTGTTTTTCTTGCTGTGAGCGAAAACGTAATGAGTCAATTTTTTCCAGTGCGTCACGCAATGAATAGCCACTTTGAATTTTGTTTTTTATCTCGCTAAAAATCTCACCAATTTTGTATTCAATGGTATTGGCGTTATCTGCACGTTGTTTAAAGCCTTTTAAGTAAGGGAACAGTTGACCGTCAACGAAATCCATTAAGTCATCACCCGTTAAGGCGTTGTTATGATCGAACTTTCCCTCGGCGTCTTTTGGCGCAGCCCATTCACTCCAACGGTATTGTTCTTCGATGATGTACTCATAGGTTTCAGCCATCATTTCGGCTTCTTGCGACTTGGTAAACTCAAGATCGTCGAGGTATTTTAAAAACAACATCCATGATGATTGCTCTGTGTAATCTAGCTCTGATGAGCAACCTGCGTCTTTGTGGAAGATGTCATCGACGTTTTTAAATACTTGTTCAAACATTTTGGTAAAATCCTAGTTAGCAATTGAGTCGAGAAGGCGACAACGTCTATCCGCTGTTTATTTTGGAATCGACACGACAGCTTATTTTTGATATTTAATAAGGTCAATATACCTGAAAAAACTCGGGTTTTTCATATAAAGAATCACGAATGTGATACTAGAATGTTTTAGACTAATCTAAATTAATTTTATACTTTGTTCTTGGCGGCATTATCTCTTCAAATTCACAATTTAATGCATTGGCTAATTTGTATAATGTTTCTATTTTTATATTAACTATGCCTCGTTCCATCTTGCCGTAGTTACCTCTTTCTATACCTACATATGCTGCAAAGGCTTCTTGGGAATAACCCGCTTCCTTTCGCTTTTCGCGCAACATTTCACCAAACTGCTTAACTAAATCACTCACCCTAGGTTTCCTTTAGGCAAATGATTAGATTTTCATGTTGAGCGCTAAAGCACCACGCCCTATAACACCCATTACGTATTTTAAATTGATCAGGATTTACTTTGAAATTGGACCCTTTTATTGCTCAAATCATCCTAAAAAAGAATTTTGACAACTTCAGTACGAATGATGTTCGTTCAATCTATTTAGCATTGAAAAGTGATGCCTCTTTGGATCCTTCAATTATTCGACGAAAAATATATTCCGAACTTTTAAAACTGGTTAAGAAAGGGTGGCTGAAAAAAATAATAACAGAACAAAAAGGATTAACCCGCTTCAAAAAAACTGTGGATTTTGACATTGGAACGATAGCATTAAAGGCAAAACCTGAATCGGCGGCCTTAATCAATAAGCAGGATAACAAGCAAGAGCAATTGTTTGGTAAGTTGAACCACTATAGAGCTGAGTTGTTATTGAATATTGGAGAGTCAGAAGCATACAGAGAGCTTTATTCAGAGTTTCCTGAATTAGTCGACACGATACAGCCACAATACAATATAGCTAGAGACAATAACACTAAAATACTAGGGAAGATTAGAGCCATTGAAGGTTTACTTAAGCAAGAAAACCGATTAGAGAAAATATGAAACTAAGAAAATGGCAAAAAAGCTGTATCAATAGAGCATCAAAGCAATACTTAAGCGGCAACAATCACTTTTTAGCCCTAGCAACACCTGGATCAGGCAAAACATTGATGGCTTCAGAATTAGCTAATCACTTATTAAAAAATAATCTGATTGATTTAGTTATTTGTTTTTCACCGTCTTCGATTGTGTCCCAAGATTTCTGCAACAGCTTACAATCAAGAATTGATGACAGATTTGATGGTTTGCTGGGCGCTAAAGGGCATTCTATGACTTACCAAAGCCTACAGCATCTTGATGAGAACTTTTGGGGGCTATTCTTTAGGTTTCGAGTATTTGTTATCTTTGATGAGATTCACCACTGCGCAGGCTCTAATATTGATAATGCAAATGCTTGGGGAGAACAAATAATATTAAACATTCAAGGTAAAGCGAAATATACATTAGCACTAACAGGAACACCTTGGCGCTCAGACGCTGCTCCTATCGTCCTTTCAAAATATATAAACCATGATAACAAAATATCATGTGATTACGTTTATGGCCTTTCTGAGGCCATTCAAGATGATGTTTGCCGCGTTCCACAGATTATTGCTGTTGAGAATAATAATATTTCAGTGATTCATGGCGATGAAACTAAAACTTTTACCAGCTTTGAGTCTTTGCTCTCTCAGTCAATCGTTTCTTATCAAGAAATTATTGAAAACGAAAAGGTCATTAACTACATAATTTCTTCAGCACAAAAAAAAACTAACTACAATAAGAGTAAATAACCCAGACGCAGCTGGATTAATCGTTGCATCGTCCATTAAGCATGCAAAACATATTTCAAGGCTAATAAAAGCTAATTTTGATGAAAATGCAGTTGTTGTTACGTACAGAGAAAATGACCCAAGTACTATTATTCAACAATTTAGACAGGAAAAGACTAAATGGATCATTTCGGTTGGAATGATTAGTGAAGGAACTAATATCCCTCGATTACAGGTTTGTTGCCACCTCACCAATATCAAAACAGAAATGCATTTTAGGCAGATTTTAGGCAGAATACTGAGAATGACAATCTCTAAAAATAAAGAAGCCATTTTGTACATGCCTGCTGAACCAAAGCTGTTGGAATATGCTTATAGAGTTAAGCAAGATGTGCCTTTTGAGGCTGATGTTGTTAAGTTTGAAAAGATGAAAAAGAGTGATGAAAAGAATGCTAATAATACAACTATTGCAGAGATTTCATTCGATAGAGAAAAGAAAGTTAGACCTCGATTAGAACTAAAAAGTTTTGGGGTAAAACGTTATCCGTTATTATATCGTCCCAGTGAGCTTAGCGAACGATTTGAACCAGTTGTTGAACGAAGCCGCTCTGCGGCAGAAAAGATAAAAGCCCATCTTTCCTCCCATCATAAATACTTACTAGACCCGCCTAATAGGCATTAACTAGGAGTATCACCATGAAAACTCACGAACAACAACGCTTTGATTTTCTTTATGAACAACTTCTTACCAATTTAACCCTGCAAGACAAGCGGCCTGCTACCATCGATGCTTACAGTCGCCACGTTAGGCGTATCAGTGCTTATTTTTACTGTTGCGCTGACAAACTTTTAACCACGAATTTAAAGAGTTACTTTGCTGATTTAATTGCCTCTCACTCTTGCTGTACCGTAAAACTCGACCGTAATGTATTACAGTTTTTCTATTGATATGTCCTTAACCAACACTGGGAGTGGCTGAGTATTGTTAAGCCACCGCAGGTCAAATGCTTACCTGATATTTTGGCCACTGCCGAATTGAGCAGGAAGTCATATCAAGCCAAACCACTCAAGCGTATCTATATCCCAAAAAAGAATAGCAAACTTAGACCTCTTGGTATCCAATGCATGATAGAGCGCAGCAAGCGCTTCATCTTCTAGCCTTGGAGCCTACTTCGGAAACGTTAGCCGACCTCAATAGCTATGGATTTCGACCTAACCGAAGCACAGCGGATGCCATTGCCCAGTGCTTCAAATGTTTGTGTCTGAAGCGCTCTAGCCAATGGGTACTTGAGGGTGACATCAAAGCCTGCTTTGATAAGATTGGTCATCAATGGCTCATCGACAACATTAAATTAGATAAAAGAATTCTAAAACAATAACTTGGGTGCGGTTATATTGACAAAAAAATTGTTCTATAAAATAGCAGAATGAACACCACAAGGCGGGATAATATCCCCTACGTTTATTTTGCTCACGCTTGCTGGGTTAGAACAGTTGATTAAGTCTATTGCCTGTAAAACTGGTAATAGGATCAACTTTATCGGATACGCAGACGATTTTGTTATCACAAGCTCTTCGAAGGAAGTCCTAGTTAATGAAATCAAGCTGCAACTCATTGGCTTTCTACAAGAAAGAGGCTTAACACTCTCTGACGAGAAAACGCATATTACTCAGATCAATGATGGTTTTGACTTTTTGGGTTTCAATATCAGAAAGTACAACGGCAAACTGCTCATTAAACCGAGTAAGAGCAACGTCCTGTCATTTTTGAGTAATCTACGTGAACTCATCAGAAAACATCCAACAATACCCGTTAACGATTTAATCAAAATATTGAATCCGAAACTAAGGGGATGGGCGAACTATTATCGACACAGTGTTGCTAAGCAAGTTTTCGGTTATGTAGGCCATCAACTTTTCTGGTTGTTACGGTATTGGGCTGTAAGGAGTCATCCAACTAAAAGTAAAGACTGGGTGAGGCGTAAATATTATTTAGACAGCAAGGGGTAGTGGCAATTTAATGGTTGGCGGAAAAAGCGAACATGGATTGTCGATTTAACCTTGTTCAAATAGATCAAACACTCATAAAAAGACATGTGAAAATCAGGAATGCAGCGACACCTTATGACCCCGAATATGCAACTTACTTAAGTAAGCGGAAACGGGCAAAGGAAGGCCGAAACTCTTGGTTCGAACCCGTCTTGGCTGCGATGTAGGATGCTGGGTAACAGAACACGCCTTTGTGGAGGCTTGAGCCGTATGCTGAGTTGCACGTTCGGTTCTTAGGAGGGCGGCACTAGGTAACAGATTCCGCCTATCCGACAAATACGAGTTAGGACTATTCTAATGCTCGCGGGTCTAGGTAATGTAATATTTACAATCAAGGAAGTAATTCCTTTACATCACACTCAAGTACTTCTGCTAATTGATACACCTTTTCAAGTGTAATGTTGACTTCACCACGCTCAATCCTACCTGCATAGCTGCGATCCATTTCCGCTAATAAAGCCATTTTATCCTGTGAGATTCCAAGAATTTTACGTTTAGCTCTTAGTTTTCGTCCAAATTGTACTGCTAAGTCTTTCATTTTTAATCTCATTAAAAAGAAAGACTATCTAAAGTTGCGGCTTATAAAGCCACGGACTATAATCCGCAATTGTTTTTTATGTCCATCTAACACTCAAAATGAGTGAGTAATAGAGCCTTGTGAGAACGTTATGCCAAAAGCTTCAATCAAAATATGTTCAACATTACATACTATTCTCCAGGATGAGAGCTTCAATCATTTTCAAGTTATAGAATTACGTGATGCATATCTTGCAGTTTCACAATGCAGTGAAAGTGAAAGCCAAGCATACAAATTCATTTATCGACAAATATCTAGATTGGTTAAAAAAGGGCTTTTGAAAAAATCTCAAAACGAAGGCTTAAAATCTATCACATACCAGAAGACAGAATTATTTTCAAAAACGAATTTCATTATAAGCACTAGTGATGAGCGAAGTTATCATCCTTTATCGCAAGCCGAAAATATTAGTAAAGATAAAATACAAAATCTAGAACAACGTCTTAAGCAATCGGAAGTTGATTTGCTCACCAGTATTGGAGAGTCAGAAGAATATATGCGTTTATATAATTCATTCCCTGAAATGAAATCGCATCTTGAGTCACAATATATGCTTGCTAGAGAAAATAGTTCGAAGTTACTGGGACAGATAAAGGCAATTAAGTCTGTGCTCACTCACCAACAGAAGTAAATATAATGCAACTAAGGCAATGGCAGTCAGAGTGCGTCAATCACGCCACAAAGCAATTTAGTGCTAACCAGAGACATTTCCTCTGCTTAGCTACTCCAGGGTCAGGAAAGACGGTTATGGCATCTGAAGTGGCCGCTAGATTATTTGAACAAGGCCTTATCGATTTTGTTCTTTGTTTTTCGCCTTCAGTGAATATCGCACAGGGAATTCAGAAAACATTTTCACACCGGTTGTCATGTCGTTTTGATGGTGTGATTGGCTCTATCGGTTGCTCTTATACTTATCAAGGAATGCTATCTTTTAAAGAAGACTTTTGGCAATTACTAGAGAAGAATCGAGTTTTAGTGGTCTTTGATGAGATCCATCATTGTTCAGGGAGAACGATTGAAGATGCAAATGTATGGGGTGAAGAAATTTTACTCAACATACAAGACAAGGCTCTGTACACTTTAGCTTTGACGGGAACGCCATGGCGTTCAGATCAGTCTCCAATTGCCTTGTCTCGATATACTGATCCAGATAATAAAATTCAATGCGATTTCATTTATGGTCTAAAAGAAGCCATTGCTGACATTGTATGTCGCAGCCCCAAAATAGTACTGATAGATAATGAAAGAATATCAGTTACTGACAAAGATAATGAGACCAAAACCTTTAACTGTTTTGATGAATTATTTAAGGATAAATCGGTTCCTTACCAATCTGTCATCAAAAATAATGAAGCGCTCAGACATATTTTAACACTAGCAACAGACAAGCTTAAAATCATCAAGAAAGTCAATCCTAATGCCGCTGGACTGATTGTTTCTTCATCAACAGAGCATGCTGCATATATTTTTAACATGCTTAAAACTGAGTTTAATCAAACAGCTCAAATTGTTACGTATAAAGAAAATGAACCTTCACATAGAATAAATGAATTTCGGGACAGTTCGATCAACTGGATAGTCAGTGTTGGGATGATAAGTGAGGGAACGGATATTCCACGTTTGCAAGTATGTTGTCACCTCAGTAGAGTTAAAACTGAGCTCTATTTTAGGCAAGTATTAGGCCGTATTTTACGAATGACCACATCTGTTGATCAACAAGCGTGGCTATTCACTTTTGCAGAGCCGAAGCTTGTCGAATTTGCAAATCGTATAGCAGAAGAAATACCGGATCTGCCTGTAATATTTAGTCCCCCCGTCAATGTTAGTCCGTCAGAAGCTATATCGTTAGATAAAAATGAAGTTATGAAAGATAACATTTCACCTAGAGATACTAGCAAACTAGACGTTGGAAGTAGCTTTAATAAAAAGCCCTTGCAAGTCGATTCACTGGAGATAGTCACACCTAAGAATGCTATAGGTTTAGTATCTCAGTCTTTTGAACTTTTAGGAGGATTTAGAGAAAAAGTAGTGTCCACGTTCGATTCGCCATTCTAAGACCTAATTTTGAATACTTATAATACTCAGTATCGGATTTCAAACTTTAATTATAATTAATAATATAGTTCCCTAATGCATCAGACTATTCCCAGGGCCAGATCGTGAACGTTATTTGAGCGATTTTATATGAACATTGACCTGAACATGTGCTTGTGATCTTATACTCCTTTTTCAGGAGTCAGATTATGTATATCGAATCATTCAAGCAGCATTTTAGTGCCATTGACGACCACCGCCAAAGTGCAAAAGTCACCTATCCCCTGTTCGATATACTGTTCGGTTCACTGTGCGCTGTTATTGCGAGTTCCAATGGCTGGTTCGAGATCCGAGAATACATTCTTGGTCACCATTCTTGGTTCAAAAAACAAAAAATGTTCATCGATGGGATCCCTGCTGACGATACCATTGCTAGGATAGTTTCTATGATTGATCCTGATAGCTTTAATGCATGTTTTCTCGCATGGATGAAATCAGTTCACCAGCTGACTAATGGAGAAGTCATTGCGATTGATGGAAAGACGCTACGTGGGTCATATAATCGTGATGATCGAAGCAGCACTATCCACATGATAAGCGCTTATGCCTCAGCGGATAAGCTGGTACTTGGTCAATTAAAAGCAGAGCAAAAAAGTAATGAAATCACAGCCATTCCAACCTTATTAAAAATGCTAGACCTGCGCGGAGCACTAGTGACAATCGATGCTATGGGCTGTCAAACGGCTATTGCTACAACGATTATCGACAAAGGTGGTGACTACCTACTGGCGGTAAAAAACAATCAAGGCAACTTGGCTAAAGCGGTAAATAAAGCGTTTAGTTCGCATCGTTCAGCAGGGTTAAGTGATGACCATGTCAATATAGAAACCGGTCATGGTCGTATTGAAAACCGAACCTGCTATGTGCTGAGTTCAGCGGCACTTGAAGGTGATTTACACATTGGGAAGCACTAAAACCCATCGTTATGGTCGAAAGCTTTAGGGCTGTTAAAGATAAGACGGCAAGCCTTGAATATCGTTACTATATTAGTTCGAAAGTGTTATCAGCAGAGCAAGCCTTAAGTGCGACTCGCGAACATTGGGGGATCGAGTCAATGCACTGGGTCTTGGATGTCAGCATGAACGAAGATGCATGCCAGATATACAAAAATAACGGCGCTGAAAATCTCGCTTACTTAAGACACATGTCTTTAAACATGCTGCAAAAAGAGCCGACAAAGCTCAGCATCGTTGGTAAACGAAAGCGTTGTTTAATGAATTCTGAATTTCTAGAGAAGGTATTAATCGCTGGATTATGCGTGCCGACTAAATAATGAACACTCATGCGGTCGCCCTGAGACTATTCCCCCCCAAAGTGTCTACACATTTTATTAATATTGATAGGTTGTTTTAGAATCGGAACTAATAATTTTTTGATACATATTATAGTTAAACCAAACACGTTTTTGGACAAAAGTGAGTTAGATTTTATACTCTAAAATATATGGTTTGCATTATAATAAGTATAGCAAAGCTCGATATACAGGTGTTTTTAGTGATTAGTTTCAATCAATAAATTCTTTACATATATATGACCCAAAGATATTATAAGTCATTGATTAATAGTCAGAATACCACGAAAAATAGCCTTAGGTTCTGGGGGCATACCGTATTAACAATCAGTAGATTCTGAAAGTGTAAGAGCATCCTCCAATTCAACACCAAGATAACGAATTGTGTTGTCTACTCTAGTATGTCCGAGTAAAAGTTGGACGGCTCGAATATCCTTAGTTTTTGCATAGACTAATGTTGCTTTGGTTCGTCTCATTGAGTGAGTCCCATACAAGTTAGGATCTAGACCAATATTTGATGCCCACGACCTGACAAGAGAACGATAATACGAATAGCTAATCGGTTGCTCATTTCGTATTAAGCTTGGAAATAAATAATCACTTGTCTTTAGAGCTGCGACAAAAATCCATTTCATCAGACTTTGTTGAGTTCTAGCAGTGACTTCAAACTGGACTTCAACATCCGTTTTCTGCTGAATAAGCTTAACTCTTGCAAACATTCGTTCTTGTGACGATATATCACAAACCCTCAGAGGAAGTAGGTCACTTGCTCTGAGTTTACTATCGATTGCCAAATTGAGTAACGCTAGTTGCATAAGGCTATTTTCTATTTCTAGCCTAGTTCGAATACGCCAAATCTCTTCGAGCCGAAAAGGCTTTTTGACTCCGCTATGATTTTTTTTGTTTGATGAGACCATGGTGACCTCCTACTTTATTGATTGGTCATCATAAGTGTAGCTAATAGGCTAATTTTGCCCAACGCGCCAAAAATGTAAAGTTAGCATTTACAGCTTGTAAGCCATTGTTCTAGTTTCACAACGGCAAATTGATGTTAAGTCTAAAAGACCGTGATAACTCATTGTGGAAGATTGAGAGCTAAATGTAACAATAGAGGACATTGTTAGTCCAAGATTTAAGGGGTGAATATGTCACCCCTAAGATAAAACATTTACAGCCATATCTAATACCTGCAAGGTGCAAAAATATCGAGTTGGCTCTGATAGACGGTGGTTTTTACATTCATAAGTCCTAGCAAACTGTCGAACAAATTGTCGTGGGAAAAGCCGCCCTGTTCTGCTCGCTGTGCAACACAAGTCATGTTCAACTGATTATCTTGGCTAAAGTCATTAGATACCCAAGCCAGCATTGGTACGCTAGTTTGTTCTTTCGGTGCAATACTATAGGGCGCACCATGTAAATACATGCCCTTTTCACCCAAAGACTCACCATGGTCAGAGAGATACAGCATTGCAGTATCGAACATATCCTGCTTACCTTTTAATTTATTCACCACTTCACTGAGAATAAAATCCGTATATAGAATAGTGTTGTCGTAGGTGTTAATCAGTTCTTCTTGACTGCAATTTTGAATATCACTGCGCGGACAATCCGGTATAAATTTACGATGCTCTGGCGGGTATCTAAGATAATAAGTTGGTCCATGACTACCAATGATATGCAAAAAAATTACTGTATCTTGACTTGGTGCTACTGCCAGAATTTTATCTAATTTGTTGAGCAATACTTGGTCAAAACAATATTGGCCAGAACACAGCTTCGGATCACTCTTCAAATCTATCGTGAGATTTTCAACCTGATCACACACACCTTTACAGCCAGAATCATTATCAAACCACTGTACTTTTATACCACTATGACTTAACACATCAATCACTGTGTCTTGAGCATTAGCACGGCGAGGATCATAGTCTGCCCGCCCCATTCGTGAAAACATACAGGGTAGAGACACCGCCGTGGCCGTGCCGCATGAGCTAGTATCGTTAAACGCAATCAGCCCCTGATTTTGGGTATGAGCATTGGTTGGCTTGTTATATCCATAATATTGATAGCTCATTGAGCGCGCAGTTTCACCCACAACAAACACTAATAAGTTAGGTTTAGTGTTCGGGTTACGACTGGCATTCTTCGCATCTAGGCCAAGTTGTTGGTATTCCATGGGCGTCTGCAAATAGTGCTCATTGAGATATTTAGATGCACTACTGACAAAATAGGTAGGGACAATGTAACGCCTTAACTCACTGTTGTTTCGACCAAATGCAGCATAATCTTGATAGTAAAAAAGGCGACTATCCCAATGCCAACGAACATTAGCAGCATAAAGGCTAATTTATGCAATAACTCCTTAAAAAAGGGCTGATAATGAATATCGGCCTTATAAATAAGATATGACGGTAATAGCCCAGTCAGCAGTAGATTGGTAATTGATGCAAGATTTACATACATCAATGCTTCAGCAGGATGTGTTTGAAACGTGTTTTCTATCATGCCGTAGTCAAACACGACATTGTATTGATAGGCTGCAAAAAATACACTTGAGGAAAGTAACGTCAATACGATAAAAAAGGGCTTCAGCAGGTATTTGACGGTAAAAATTGAAAACAAAAAACTCAGCGCAAATGTTAAAAATAGCGGCATAGATGCGATGAAAAGGGGATCAACTTCTGGTTGTTTTTCAATTCCTTTTCGCACTATACCAAAGAGCGGTAGATTGAAAATGGCAACATAAAACAACGCAGTGATGAAAGTGAATTGGTTAACCGATAACGTCTTAAATCTAGAAATCACAAAAATCCCTTTTTTGCTAAAAAAACAATACTAGCTTGACCTCATTAAAATAACCTTAACAGATAAGACCGTTTTAGGTGAATTGAGCCCAATTCACCTAAAAGTTACATGTAAACAATTAAGTAAATAAACTTCAATTACTTATAAGTTTACTTGTAATTTCTTGTGTGCTCTTCACAGAATTCAGTGCCCGATAAATAGAGGCTTCTCCAAGGTGATACTCCTTGGCAAGCTGCCCAATGGTGGCCCCCTCAGCTCTTTTATCATAAATAGCCTGTTTTAAGGTATCCGTGAGTTTTACAGGTCTACCAAATTTAACCCCATTTTCATGTGCTTTTGCGATACCTTCGGCCTGTCTCTCTGTCCGCAAGTCATTTTCAAACTCAGCAATCGCAGCCAACATATTGAACATGAGTCTCCCAGTCGAAGTGCTCGTATCAATGTTCTGATCGATAACGAGTAAATCAATGCCTTCACTTTGAAAACGCGAAGCAATCTGGGCTAAGTGTACGACTGAGCGAGCAAGACGATCGAGTCGTGTTACCACTAGGGTATCCCCTTCACGTAAATAACTCATGCAAGATTGAAATTCAGACCGTTCAGCCGTCCTCCCACTGCGTTTTTCTTGATATATCTTATTGCACTCAGCTCGATGTAACTTGCCCAGTTGCACTTCTAAGCTTTGACCCGTAGAACTCACTCGAGCATAACCAACTTTGGACATAAATTACCATATCTCTTTAAAGGTTTTGATAATGCACTTATGATAGTAGTTTTGATAGGCAATAACCAGAGCTGTCAAATAGTATACATTTTGATAAGGTGCATTTTTGACTTTTATCGCCCAACTGGTGTAAATTGAGCGAATCGAACGATTCGTTTAAAGGTGATAAATGAACACTCTTTCAGCCAATGAAGCAAAAATTCACTTTGGAGATTTGTTGCTCAAAGCTCAACAAGCTCCAATCCAAATTAATAAAAATGGCAAGCCTGTGGCCGTTGTTATTTCAGCTGATGCGTACCAAAGTATCGAGACACTAAAATTACATTTGCTTCAATCCAAAGCGGTGAAAGCCATGACTGACATCAAAATGGGCAATTTGGTTGATGGTAATACCTTTTTTGATGAGCTGGCCGCAGGGCAGTATGACTAATGCCGGTAACTTATCATTTAACGCCCGATGCACAATCTGATCTGATAGGTATTCACCGCTTTACGTTAGCCCAATGGGGAACGACTCAGTCGAAGACATATTTATCAGGACTTAGACAAACGATTCAGCTGCTGGCTGAAACACCCACCCTTGGGAAAAATAGACCCGAGGTACGCGTGAATGTGTTTAGCTTCCCTTATTCAAGTCATGTCATCTATTACATCCAACATGAGCATCAATTCGTTGTATTTGGGATCTTACATAAAAGTATGGTTCCACTTGCACATCTCGCGGAGCGGGAAATTATTTGATGTATTGAAATAGGGGGGGCACCATGAAAAATGACGTTCGGCGGCTATCTATTTTGTCAACTGATGAAATAGATGAACTGTTTGGATTACCTCATTTCTCAGATGATGATCGTCGATTATATTTTGACTTAAGTGCTAAAGAGCGCGAGCTATTCGACAATACCCGAACGTTTTCTGTGGCAGCCCATTTAGTATTGCAACTGGGCTATTTCAAAGCCAAACGGCAGTTTTTCAGTTATGAACAAGAATCGTCAGTACTAAATGACTTGGATTACATTGCCGCGCTGTACTTTCCCACCAAAACGCTTTCAAGGCTGAAAAGTCCCTCAAGACCGATTAGGGCTGAACAACAACGAGCAATTCTTGATTTATTCCAGTATAAACAATGTGATAATGAGGTAAAAGTTGATTTGGAAGATAAAGCACAGCGGGTTGCGATGCTATCGACACAACCTATCTTTATCTTTCGTGAATTAACCCAATACTTAGCATTACACCGTATTGTCATGCCCAGTTATCGGTATATGCAAGAGATGATTGGTAGAGTGGTGGCTTATGAACGCACCCGTATTGCTCGATTACTTAGCACTTGCATGACTTCACTTATCGATCAGCAATTAGCGGCTTTGCTTCGGGCTGATTCAGGAGTATTTCGCGTCAGCGCATTAAAACATGAAGCTAAAGATTTCAGTTATAAAGAATTGCGACATGAAGTCGCACGGCGGCAGTTTTTCCAGCCTCTACATGAGTTTGCCAAGCAGTTCCTCATAACAGCGGGGATCTCCAATGAAAGCGGCAAGTATTATGCTTCTATGGTTAAGTTTTATACCACTTATAAACTTCAACGCATGAAAAAAAGAGACTGCTCAGTTATATCTGCTGTTTTTTGCTTTTCATCGGTTTCAGCAAATTAATGACAACTTAATTGAAGCATTGCTCCATTGGGTCGATCAATACGAGAAACAGGCCAAGCGTGCCGCTGAAGAAGCAATGAATAATGCGGTTACCAATGCAGCGAAAAATTTACAGGCTGCGGGTCATGTATTGAGCCTGTTTACGGATGACACCATCACCGATGACACACCTTTTTCCATTATTAAAGAAAAAGCCTATGCATTGCTTGAACAAGAGAGATTCCCATTAGTTGCTGATTACTTACGCAATATTGCTTTCGACAAAACGGCATTTGAATGGTTACATTACACAAAATTATCCGCCACATTCAAACGTAACTTAAGGCAACTTTTTACTGATCTGGATTTTGCCGGACGTGTAGAAGACTCTCCTTTGCTTGAAGCTATCGGTTTTTTACAAAACTTGTTACGCACAGAAAAATCACCAAGGCAAACTGATCCTAATGCATTTCCGACTGAGATTATTCCTAAAGGTTTACGCCGATATTTGTTTAGTAAAGAGGGTAAAACATTTAAAACGCTAGATGTAGATCGCTATGAGTTTTTGGTCTATCGCCTACTACGCAACTCACTGGAAGCGGGTGATGTGTACGTTAAACATAGTAATGAATTTCGCCGCTTTGAAGATGACTTAATAAGCGATCTTAGATGGCAGGATAAAGAACGAGTATTGCAAGATATTGGTGCACCCATTTTATTGGCCCCTATCCAAGATACTCTGGCTGTATTTCATACTATGCTAGCAGCACGTTATAGTGCGATTAACCAACATATTTCTGATGGGGTCAACAAACATATTAAAGTAATTGGGGCTGCCGAAAAGCGTCGTTGGAAGCTGCTTTATCCGAGCAGTGATGAATCCGTTAATAGCGATTTTTACAGCCAGTTACCAGGAATTGGTATTGCGGATCTACTGTGGTTTGTTGCGGGTAATACTGGATTTTTAAATGCATTTACCCATGTATTAGATCGTTATGTAAAGCATGAAGCTGATCCCCGTGAAATTTTCGCCTGTATTGTTGCGATGGGAACAAACATGGGGTTAGCAAAAATGGCTGAGGTTTCAGGCCTTAGCTCAGCATCAATGGCGGGGACGTCTAGAAATTATCTACGCTTGGAGACGTTGCGAGCGGCTAATGATGCGATTAGTAATGCAACCAGCCAGCTACCCGCATTTCATCTCTATGATATTCAGGACTCGCTCCATTCAAGTAGCGATGGCCAGCGGATGGAAACGCAAATTAACACCCTTAACGCTCGATATTCTCCTAAGTATTTTGGTTTACAGAAAGGTGTCAGCGCCTACACGTTGGTCGCAAATCATGTTCCTATAAATGCAAAGATTATTGGGACTCACGAACATGAAAGCCATTACGTTTTCGATTTATTGCATAACAATACCTCTGATATAAAGCCAGAACGGCATTCCACTGACACCCATGGCACCAATCAGGTTAATTTTTGGATTTTGCATGCATTTGGATATCATTTTGCACCTCGTTATCGTGATTTGCATAAGAAAATGGATACGTTAGTCGGCTCACAACATCCCAATGAGTGTGGTGACTGGCTAATAAAGCCTGCCCGAAAAACCAACGATGAATTGATTGAACGTGAATGGCCCAATATTCAACGTATCATGGCATCGCTAGCTCAAAAAGATGTTACTCAAGCCACGATTGTTCGCAAACTCTCGAGCTATTCGCGTCAGAATCAGACCAAGAAAGCATTATGGGAGTTGGAAAACATATGCCGAACGCTATACATTCTCGACTTTGTCGACGATGTTGGCTTACGTCAATGTGTACAAAAAGCATTAAATCGTGGTGAAGCCTATCATCGTCTCAGGCGAGCAGTTGCATTTGTTAACGGTGGAAAATTCAGAGTAAAAACGGAAGAGGAGCAACAAATTTGGAATGAATGCTCTCGGCTCATCACCAATGCGGTCATTTACTACAACACAGTGCTGCTATCTCGTGTCTATGAACAGAAGCAAACAGTAGGAGATCAAAACGCACTGGCTCAGCTTCACAGTATTTCGCCCGTTGCATGGCAGCACATCAATATGTATGGCAATTTTGAGTTTAGTCCATCAACCTCAAAAATAGATATCGATGCATTGGTTGCTCGATATGCTGAACCAGAATATTGGAAGCAAGCGCTGATTGAGAACGAAAATTCAAGTGATGAATTTTAGAGCTTAAAGCTAACTTTACATTTTTGGCGCGTTGGGCAAATTTAGCCTAATAGTACTTTCGCTAATGAGGATGTATTGTAAGTCAGGATAATCGCGTTTGAGTTTTGGCTATGTGCAGATGTTTTTACACTCAACGAATGAACACTGGGACACCATTACCAAAGCGATTCACATGATTATGCGACCATTTCAAGTTAACTAACTCAGACTCTCATAATGTGTAATAGTAAACAATTAGGATGATGGTGCAATTGCCATGATTACCAACAGGCTTCTAAGTTGGTAGTGCCGCCTTTAGACGCCTTGTTCTTATCCTAATTTAGTAAGAACAATGGTTGCGACTACTTCAATTAGAAGTAGTCGTTTGACAATCACTATTTCATTACTTACCGCTTATTAAAAGCCCTTATTCTCAGATACTGCAACGACATCACCATCGTCATCAATTCTAAAATATAATGTCTGTTTAACTTGTGAGTTCGTAGCACTCACGACATAACTTCCTTCATGAACATTTACAATATTTACATCTGCATTGTTAATGGTTTCCCATGAAGATGGCAGCTTACCAGCCTCATAACCTAAATCTTTGAATGTCATTTTATTTATTGTTTTAATGGTAATGCTAATTACCTTCTTCTCATTCATATGACTATTTCTTGAATGATCCATGCTTTTCATTCTATCTAGATGCGCAAAAGAATAATTACAATTAAAAGAAGTAACGATAACTAAAAAAGCAAATAAATATCTCATAAATATGCCCTTATTATTTTAAACTAAGTATCTAAATGCCACCAATTGGAAGGATTGTGTCAATTGGACTAACGTAAACCCACCCAGAAATTTCCGTTCCAATTTTACCTATTTTTCTAATAATTGATATAACTTCATCTACTTGTTCATCTTCACATATAAGAGATAGCTGAACTTCAGAGATAGTAACACCAGCTTCAGAAGAATATGCTAACTCACTTTCCCGAAGAGCTTTCAATGTTCCTTTGACATCAAATATTGATATATTTCCGTAGCCAGAATCTTGTAATGCTTGTATAACATCGGCAGACCTTACATGGTGAATTAATGCAGTAATTTTTTTCATATTTTTACCTGTCAATTTGAAATTATTTAAAGGGATTACGGACAACTCGAACACCGCAATCCCTTCTTCATACTTAAATTTTAATTACTATTTTAGCTGTTTCGTCTTTCGCCAAGTAAGTCTGTACAAGCCAGGTAATACTAATAAAGTGAGTAATGTTGATGAAATGATCCCACCAATAACGACTGTAGCTAGTGGTCTCTGGACTTCTGCACCAGTGCTAGTATTAAGCGCCATTGGTAAAAAACCCTAATGCTGCAACAAGTGCAACCATCATAATTGGTCTTAATCGCAACATTGCACCAGTTTGAATAGCTTGATCGATAGGACTTCCACGATCCAGTTCATCTTTAAATGCAGATACCATCATAACCCCCGTCAAAACAGAAACGCCGCACAAAGTAATAAAACCTACACCAGCTGTAATAGATAGAGGGATATCACGCAACCATAAAGCTATGACGCCTCCAGTAAGGGCTAGTGGTACTCCACTAAAGACTAAAGCTGCGTCTTTTGCGGAGCCAAATGTCATCATTAAAAGAGCAAATATCATTATCAATGTTATAGGCACAAGTATAGTTAAACGATCAGAAGCAGATTGTAATTGCTCAAAAGTACCACCGTATTCTAACCAATATCCTGGAGATAATTTGACTTGCTCAGCAACCTTACTTTGTACTTCTGCAACAAATCCGCCTAGATCTCTACCACGGACGTTCGCGCTAACGACCAATCTTCGTTTTCCATTTTCACGTGAAATCTGATTAGGGCCAGGTGCTAAAGTAAGTTTAGCGACTTCTCTTAATGGTACATAACCACCTTCAGGTAACGGAATAGGTAAACGCTCTAACGCTTCTAAATTTCCTCGAACCCTCTCATCAACCCTTACAACGATTGATAAACGTTGATCACCATCAAAAATCAAGCCAGCACTCTCACCTCCCGTTGCAGCAGCAACTACATCTTGGACATCCGAGACGTTTAAGCCTAAACGGTACATAGCAGCTCTGTCAGCATCAATTGATAAGATGGGTAATCCAGAAACTTGCTCTACTTTTACGCCTTCAGCCCCTTCAATACTACTTAACACTTTTGCTATTTCAGCACCTGAACTCAGTAATTTAGATAAATCATCTCCAAAAATTTTTATACCTAAATCAGATCTGACACCTGAAATCAATTCGTTAAACCGAAGTTGAATAGGTTGGCTTATTTCGAAAGCATTACCTGGTAGTAAGGCTAGTTTTTCACTTATTTCTTCTAAAAGTTGAGCCTTAGTCTTTTCAGGATTTGGCCACTCACTATGATCCTTAAGCATCACATAACCATCAGATATATTTGGCCCCATAGGATCACTCGCAACCTCTGCAGTACCAACTCTCGAGAAATAAGTTTTAACCTCCGGAATCTCTAGAATTGCCTTCTCCAACTTAAACTGCATATCTAATGATTGAGTTAAACTGGTCCCTGGAATTCGAAGTGCTTGGATCGCAATATCGCCCTCATCAAGATTAGGAACAAACTCGGTTCCCATTTTTGTTGCAACAAATCCGACTAAAATCACAAATATCAATGCTATTGAAATTACAAGTACTCGGAATCTCAACACAATCGACAAAATTGGCAGATATAATCGTTTAGATTGACTGACGATAAAGTTGTCTTTTTCTTCTATGTGGCCTGTCATAAACAAAGCGACTGCCGCAGGAACAAAAGTGAGAGACAATACAAGTGCAGACAATAAAGCCATGATTACGGCCATTGCCATTGGAGTAAACATTTTACCTTCGACACCTGTCAGCGCCAAAATTGGCAAATTGACCATAATAACAACTAAAACACTTATCAGACTTGGAGTAAACACTTCACGGGTAGCCGTAAAGACGGTCTGAAAACGTTCATCCAATGTCAATATTCGCCCCAGGTGATGCTGTCTTCCTGCCAGCCTTAAAATACAGTTCTCAACTATGATTACAGCACCGTCAACAATTAACCCAAAATCAAGTGCACCTAGACTCATGAGATTTGCGCTTACTTTGTTTTCTACCATGCCAGTCATCAACATCAACATCGATAAAGGGATCACCATGGCAGTTAATAAAGCAGCCCTAACATTACCCAGCATAACGAGAAGAACGACAATGACCAACACAGCACCTTCAGCTAAATTGGTCTGAACTGTTGCAATCGTCTTATCTACCAATACAGTACGATCGTAAACTGGTTCAGCAATCACACCTTCTGGAAGAGTTTTATTAATCTCAAGCAATTTTGCTGATACTGCCTGAGAAACAGTTCTACTATTTCCGCCAAGCAACATAACAGCTGTGCCCAACACAGTTTCTTCGCCATCGCGAGTTGCAGCACCAGTTCTAAGCTGTTTACCAAACCCAATCTCTGCAACATCACCTACGGTAATAGGAATTCCATCCCTACGAGCAACAATGATCTGCTTAATCGATGAAATATCAGTAACCTGACCTGGAGCACGGATCAAATATTGTTCACCATTTTTCTCTATATACCCAGCACCTACATTCGAATTATTTTTCTGCAACGCAGCGACTAAATCATCAAAACTAATTTGGTAAGCCAATAGCTTTGAAGGTTCTGGTGTAATATGAAACTCCTTTTCATACCCTCCGATTGTATTTACTTCAGTAACCCCCTCAACCAAACGCAATTGAGGACGAATAACCCAATCTTGCAATGTACGCAAAGCTGTTGCATCGTAAGGTTGTCCATCTGCTTGCAAAGCCCCTGGCGCTGCATGAACTGAATAGTGAAAGATTTCACCTAATCCAGTTGCAACAGGTCCCATTACGGGCTCAATACCTGACGGCATCTCACTTTTAGCTTGTTGCAAACGTTCGTTAATAAGATTCCGAGCAAAATAAATATCAGTTCCTTTCTCAAACACAACAGTAACTTGTGAGAGTGCGTAACGAGATAGCGATCTAGTACTCTCAACATAAGGTAAACCTGCAATTGACATTTCAACCAAATAGGTGACTCGCTGCTCAACTTCTAGTGGTGAATACCCAGGTGCTTCTGTGTTAATTTGAACTTGAACATTGGTAATATCAGGTACAGCATCAATAGGAAGATGTTGATAATTCCAAACGCCTAGTGCACCCGTTAGCAAAACAAAAAACATAACCAACCACCGGCGGGTTATGGAAAATTGAATGAGTTTATCAATCATTTAAAACTCCTATTTGAAGCACACAACCGATTATGTCTAAATTTAAAAACATAAATAAGGTATAAAGGTAAACGAAGACGCATAAAAAATTTAATGCCCATGTTCAGCATCCTCTTTCCCCAACTCAGACTTCAAAACAAAGCTATTGTTACTCACATACATTTCACCAACCGACAAACCCGTTAGAACTTCACTATATTGACCATCTGTTCGACCAAGGCTCACTTCGCGTGGTTCAAACCCAGATTCACCTTTGACAAAAACTACATTTTTATCTTCAATAACTTGTATTGCTTCATTACGTATAGAAACTGGCGCATTTATTTCATCAAGTGTAATGTTGGCATTAACAAATAAGCCCGGCTTCCAAATGTTGTTGCTGTTTTCAAGTAGAACACGAGCTTTAGTGGCTTGGCTTTGCACTTGTCCAAATGGTGAAATATAAATAATTTTACCTTCTGAAATATTTTTTAAATCAGTACTTTGTATGTTAACCGTCTGATTTAATTTGACCAAAGGAAGATCCTTCGGAAATATGCTTAATTCTACCCAAACAGTAGAAAAATCTTGAATCACCAGTAAAGGAGTTTCATTTGTTTTCTCTCCAATATTTATATTTCGCTGTGTGATATATCCATTAATTTCAGAAGTTATTGAATAGTTTTTCAAGCTTTCATTTGCTTCAACAATTAACAATGTTTCACCTTTACGGACCGGATCACCGATGCTCTTCTTTACATCACGTACCACACCATCAAATCTGGCATTAACCACTTGCAAACTTTCAGCATTAGTAGCAACCAAACCATAAACAGGTAATACATCACGAATAACATTGGCACCAACGGTGCTAACCACTATTCCGGCATGCTGTATTTGCTCGTTAGATAATTCTATATGCCCTTCCTCTTCATGTTCTGATTCATCTCCATGACCAGACTCTGCAAAAATAGACCCTGTAAAAAATAAGAAGCTGGTTAAGAATAGAACTTTTGTAAAACTAGAAATTAATTTCATTGAGATATTCCTGATAATTTGATGTTCTCGTTATATTGCGAGCTAGCTAAAGGCTCTGATGTCAATTGTTCGATTTCTGCACCATAAGTTAATGCTGAACCTGCAGCTTCAATTAATGTACGTCTTGCACTTAACAACTCCTGACGAGAGCTCACATAATCCAGATAACCGTACCTTCCACGCTGATATGCATCTTGAGTTTCAATCAGTGCTTGCTCTAAAGAAGGGATGATGGTGGAACGCAATGAGTTAACGACTAAAATAGCTTGTTTTCTATTGTAAAAAGCTCGAAATAACTGATTATGCATATCCAATAACATGACATCACGTTTTACGAATACTTGATTTTTTTCTGCAATGGCTGTTGAAATAGCACCTTGATTCCTAGAGCCAGAAAATAAAGGCATACTGAAGCCAGCTACGAGTGCTGTATCGTTTGTATCTTGAGCTCGACGAACCCCCACAGACCAACTAATGTCAGATTTTGACTGTGTTTTAGCAACACGTATTTCAGCATCTTTTAAACGAGCTTCTGATGCAAAAATCTCTATTGCAGGGTTAAGTTTGACTCTTTCAAACAATTGTTCAAATGAGATATCTTCCCCAAACTGAAATAAATTCCCCTCAACATTCTCAAAGTCAGGTGAGGATGATCCCCACAAACTCGATAACGAAACTTTTAAGTAAGATAAGCGTTGCTGTTCGGCAAATAATGATAGCCTGGCTTGCTCTAAGGCTGCTAATGCTCGTTTAACTTCTGCATCGGGTGTAGCACCTGCAGCAGCGCGTTTTTTTACAATATCCAAAGTATCAATGCTTAGTTGAGTAGCCTCCTGTGCAAGAACAACTTGTTCTTGTGCAGCAAGTACATCAACATAACGACGAGTAACATCACCAAGTAAAGCCAGTGACTCAACCTGCCTGCTTGCTTCTAATAATGACAATTCAGAAGATACAGTCCCAATTCTAGCTAAACGCTTGTTATCCATTTCAAAAACTGAGGATAAAGCTATAGTGAACTCAGCTCCACTAATACCGTTGTAATTTCCAGTTCCTCCAACATTTTCAGTATCAAAACCTAATTCATAAGCAGGTGATAATTTAGCAGTTTCCATTTGACCATTCAGAGCATCAATTCGATACGGAAAAAATTTAAGAGAAGGATTTTGTGATAGTGAACGCTGCATTGCAGTTGGCAGCGATATAGCTTGATCTGCCGATGATGCTCTTGCTGCGCTGATTGTAAAGGAGAATGCCACAAGGAAAACACACGAAATAATCCGTATATTATAAATACGACTCGAGAGCTCCAAAACTAGTTTTGGAGGACGATTTAACATTAACATATTGTAATACCTAATTATTTAAGATATAAAAATGCGCAAACTCTATCATTTGCAAAAATTGACTTAGAATAAAAATTAGGCGATCGGAGGACGAATTGAAGCTGAAAAAGGAGTTTCTGGAATAGAAAATAAATATGAGTTGTATGGAGCGTATTTTGTGAGGATATCAGTTTCAGCCTCATAGACACTTAACAAATAGATATGGCAATGACTACTGTGGTGGTGGCAGTGAAACATTTCATTTGAAGAAGGAATATCAGTCGTAGATACATCATGAACTGGAGGTGTTTTGATAACTGATACATTATTATCGATTGGTGTACTTGATAAAATCTCAGCATAAGCTTTTAGCGGGTGAGCATCGACAATATTTGTCATAGGTTGAAACACAACCCATACAAAAATTAAAATTGTCGATACTAATTTAATCATGCTAACCCCAATTTAGATACATTTTGATTTTAACATTCCCCATAAAAAAATCAATGCATATTTAACTCTGTTCAAGACTGATGGCGGTGTTTTACCCGCTGAATATTAAACCTGTTATTTAAGAATGTACAAGAGCCTATAAAATTTTAAAGTTAAAATTAAAGTTAAATACTCGCGAATGACGAGGTGAACTCAAGTACAATTCGATAGCAACGCTTCACAGTGGTAGTCATCGATGACATTAAAATCTGCCTGAAAACAAGTTATCGCTAATAAAATGCATTGACTAGGATTCATTAGTTTTGCTGGAACGGTATATGTACAGGCTCTGTACAAAGTTTTAAGTAAATGCAGCATTTTTAACAAAAATACTCACATACAAGCTCTTAACGTATCATCATTCCGTTTCAAAAACTTGATTTTGTTACTTTATCAAAATAAATACTGTCCATTAATCTGAGCTGAAGTAAGTGCAACAGTTTCTCTTATAGAGATTTCTGGTATATCGAGCTTGAGTAAGCCAACTTAATCACATCATACCGGATTGCAGCTAACGATCATCATCATTAGCTAGCTCATTATTGAAGAATATTACAGTGACTGGAACAAATTTTTATTATTACTTTATTCACGTAAGTTAACTTAAACACGAAGCAATCTTTTAGCAGTGAAGGACTACTGATTACACATTAAAATTCATGTTATTAATAAACGCTCCAATATAATACATGTTGTTATTAGACCATATGTATTGTAGAAGCCCTTAAAATCAATACTCATAGCATATATGCACATAAATAACTCCTCCTAAGCCGTGTTATTTCCAGCTGCAATAGCTGTTGAGCTAAAAGCCAGTAAAAAGAAAGGTAGACCAATTTTAAGAAGGTTCATCGAATGCTTCAAGCTAAGGAACAGTGATTAGCTAATGTCTGATTTATCTAATTAAACCAAGCATATGAGTGATACTAACAGTGAAAACATTAATCAAAGCAAAAACCTAGTTAGCACTTAATGCTGGGTACACTGAACCATTTGGTTGTGTATTGTGGCGTTAGCAAATCACGGCGCATTGACCACTTGTGCTCTATGCCTTGAGCTGCTAGAAACATCGTATCACTGCCATAGCGTTGGTTAATGTCATCTAGCGTATTCATCAAAGCGGGATTAGCCTTTGAAGGGTTAAATAAATCGAATTGGTTATGTTTTTCGCTAGCTAAATCGATAAGCCCTATACCGATTTTGTAATAATGTACGAACTCACGAAATAGCTTTGGTGCGGCCTCACTCATAGCTTTGGTTAGCTCAACAGTGCAGTTGGTTGGACATGGAAAATGTACAATAGCTTTATAGCTTACAGGCCGTTCATCATGGGGTGAATTACTGGCAAAAATCAGCAAGGTCTTGCAGTTTGAACCTTGCTTACGTGCTTTACTCGCTGCGATAGCAACATGCTTACTCAATGCTTGTAATAACGACGAATAATCTGTGATGCGCTCACCTACGCTTCTAGTCGAAAATATCTGCTTTTTATCTGCCCTCGACTCATCCCATATTTTACAGGCTTGGCCGTTAAGCTCACGAACGGTACGTTCTATTTCAATACTAAATTGCTTTCTTGCCAGTGTCGGCGGCATAGACGCAAGTTGAAACGCAGTACGGATATTCATTAATTCAAGCTTCTTACTTATTCGGCGGCCTATCCCCCATACATCCCCTACAGCAAGCTGCTTTAAAATAGCTATACGCTCTTGCTCATTACTAATGAAACAAACTCCTTTGTAGCCCTCAATCTTCTTAGCTGCATGGTTGGCTATTTTAGAAAGAGTAAGCGTTTCACCAATACCCACACAGACTGCTAGCCGCGCTTCTTTCCACACAGCACGGCGGATTAACTGGCCTTGCGTAAGGAGGCATTTGATAGCGGGATAGCAGTTTTTAAAAGAGAGGAAGCTTTCATCAATAGAGTAGACATGTTGCTCAGGGGCAAAGCGGCCAATGATATCCATCATTTTGCTAGATAAGTCAGCATAAAGTTCATAGTTTGAGGAACAGACAATAACACCACGTTTGGCGCATAAGGCTTTAACTTGAAAGTAAGGTAGAAACTTCCCAATTCCAGCCTCTTTAGCTTGACGATTAGCAGCAACAATCATCCCATCGTTGTTACTCAACACAATAACAGGCTTACCACGCCAATCAGGGCGAAAGACTTGTTCTGCACTGCAATAGAAGCTATTCGCGTCAACTAGAGCAAACATCTAATTACCCCACAACAAAGGGCTTTGACGGTGGCAACGAATAGAACGTGTGACTACGCCTTCAATACTAAAATAATCGTATTCATGAATTGTGACAGGTTGGTATTGTTGATTAGAGGAATGGAGAACACGCAGCTTGGTATCTAGAATCTTGCAGACAAACTCGCCATTAAAATTGGCAACTATTACATCGCCGTTTCGACCGTCTGGTAATCTCCCCATTTTTAGCTGAGGTCAAAAGTAGAGACTTAGGCCACTAGTGCCAGTTTTTGCTTTGGTGGGACACCACCAATTGCTGTATTGGGTCTTTCATTGTTATAAAACCATAGCCATTGTGTCGCATGTTCCTGTACCTCGGCAATACTATTCCAAAGATATTGGCTCAGCCATTCGTATCGCACAGTCCGATTATAGCGTTCTACATAGGCATTCTGCTGTGGATTGCCAGGCTGAATAAATTTCAGTTCTACATTGTGTTTTTCAGCCCAGGCAGCCAGTACCGCACTTATATACTCTGGACCATTATCACTGCGTATCTGTTTTGGTTTTCCACGCCATTCGATGATTTGATCCAATGTTCTCACCACACGCTCCGCAGGTAAGGAGAAGTCGACTTCTATCGCCAAGCCTTCACGGTTGTAATCATCAATCACGTTCAATAACCTAATGCTGCGACCATCTTCCAGTTGGTCGTGCATAAAGTCCATGGACCAACATTCATTGATTGCCTCTGGCACCGCCAATGTGTCCGGTTTATCACGCTTCAAGCGTTTCCTCGGCTTAATTCGTAGATTTAGCTCCAATTCTCGGTAAATCCTATACACCCGCTTATGGTTCCATCGGTAGCGTTTCACGTTACGTAAAAAGTAATAACATAGCCCAAACCCCCAACTCCGATGGGTTGATGTCAGTTGCTGTAACCAGTCGGCTATTGCAGCGTTTTCATCACTGAGTTTTGCCTGATAGCGATAACAGCTCTCACTGAGTCCAAACAAGGCACACGCAAATGCGATCGAAATGGCTCACCGCCTTTTGCGCCAGCTCCCGCCGCCGCGACGGCTTTACCACTTTTTTTCGATGGCCTCTTTGAGTATTTCAGCTTTGAGTCGCTCTTCGGCATACATTTTTTTGAGTCGTGAATTCTCAGCCTCTAACTCCTTCAATCGCGCCATCATAGAAGCGTCCATGCCACCGAATTTGGCGCGCCATTTGTAGAAGGTCGCAGAGCTCATGCCATGCTCACGGCAAAGCCCCGGAACTGGGGTGCCAGCTTCGGCTTGTTTAAGGATTGCTAGGATTTGGCTGTCGCTAAATTTTGATGTTTTCATGCAGAATCTCCCTGCGTATATATTACGAGAAAATTCTACTTTTGAAATCTACTATTTTTAGGGGGGATTAGCCCAAACTTGTAACGTTTTATTTGATTATGTAACCAAATCAAGCTACCTTGATATCGTTACGTAATCAAGAGGTTCTAAGTATGGCAGATAAAAGTGATGCTCATAAAGGGGCGCATGGTGGTGTACGTAAAGGTGCTGGCCGCAAGACTAGATATGAAAAAACGATAGTGATGAGAGTTCCTGAACAATATAAAAATGCGATCAAAGCATTAATTCAACACATAGATGAATGCGAAAAAGTTGATCATCACTACTCACCTGTAGTTTCTAAACCTATATTTACAAGGTCGTTGCAGGGCAAGCCGCAACAAGTTACTTTTACGGTGAGTTCAGTAAAAGCAACTTGATATCGTTACAGAATCAAATGTATTTATCAAAAAAATTGTTTAGGACAATCTATGTATCAGAAAGCTTTCTATATACTTGGTGGCAAAGACTTTGATTTTAAGGATGATTCATTACTTAACATTATTCAGTTTCTCAAAATAGGTTTACCTGAAGCAATGCTGGATGAAGCAGCAAGATTAATGGGATTGAATAAAAAGCATGTAATCTTGCTGATAGGAAAAGCTTCAGGTAGCACAAGTTTAAAATTTGTTTGTCGACTATCCCCGAATCAGAGCGAACGTATGTTAATGATTATTGAAGTTTTAGCTCAAGCCGAGCAATATCACGGTAATAATGCAGCCGCTTTGAAATGGTTAAACACTCCAAACCTCCAATTATACAATGAAACCCCGCTGAATTATCTTGATACAGTAATGGGTATTAAACTTGTTTCAGAAGAACTAAATAAACTCTCTCATGGAATGACAACATGAAAAAAATTAGTTAGGATGCAAACAATCTCTATTGGAACTTTAGATAAATTCATCAAGAAATTAGTTATGGACAGTTAGTTTTCATTAAAGACTATTACAAGTCATCAATCCCAATTTCGATTTCTTCTTGATCACGTCGCCGATGAACTATTTCAGCTATTTCACAATCTTCATCTATAGCAAATAGCAAAGATTCATCATCATTTAAAGAACCGTCTATTTTAATATCCTTTAAAATACCTTTTGCTGAGCCATGTTTTTTCACAAAGGAACTCCTCTTACAAAATTTGTATTATAGGTATAAATGGGCCATTTACTAAACCGTTTTTGGACAGAAGCTTGTTAGTGCCCAAGCTCTAACACTCACTATTCGCATTATGATAAGTATGGTGAATTTAGGTTAACGCCATAGTCTCTTGTTATAAAGCTCGTACGGGAAAGCCTTCTAAAATCTCATCTAGATCTTCGATAATAGATTGGAGATAGGTTTGATCAAATCCTGTAGAGAACTTAAGTTCATTTCCAACACCAACACTGTCCATGCAATTACCCTCTAATTCAATTCCACCTCTTCCATTCCCGATTAGCTTGATTTCAAGCTGCCCCTCAAGACTGTCGAATGTAGCTGTACCTTTTAGGCAAACATAGAGCTTTTGTATTTCTTTAGAGAACTTAACGAAATCATAGGTTTGAAAACTGGCAGAAAATTTACCACTGAAGCTTCCAAATGAAACACTAACAGAGCAAATAAGCCAGTTATCATCAAAAGACTCACTGCTTGGAGAATGTTGGTACTGTTCTACAGTGATCTCAACTTGCTCATTTGGAGAACAACCGATGGATAAACTCATACGTTCCTTGTGCTTTATAACGTTTTAGTATTTATACGTTGCGCTATTTGCAAGGCATAAATCGCTTGTTGGACTTGGCCTATGCCACATCCATATTAATCGGTATGTTTTATGCTATAGGAATTTGCTTTTTTACGGTACTTGTTTTTTGTACAGCTTTGTATCTAATCACCTTTTCTGATTACATCTTTTAAGAAAGGTTTTCGATATTTTAGCTTTTATATTGCCCGTTTATGAGTTTTCCCAGATATACCTTACTGACACGTAATGGGGCGTCTATAGTACGAGTAGCTAATCGACTGTTGTTTCAATCTAGGGCTAGAAAAAATAAAATCGCTTGCGCTTAACGAAGCAAGTAAGATCCATTTCATCAAACTTTGTTGGGTTCTGGCTATAATTTCAAATTGAACTTCAATATCAGTCTTCTTCTGGATATGCTTAACTCGATTAAATATCCTGTCTTGGGAAGAAACATCGCATACTTTCAAAGATAGTAAGTGTAGTGGTCAAGCTTAATTGGCCCTAAGTTTGCTATCAATAGCCAGATTGAATAGTGCTAACTGCATCAAGTTCTCCTCAATCTCTAGTCTCGTGCGAATACGCCAAATTTCTTCAAGCCTGAAAGGCTTTTTGACACCACTTCGTTGTCCACGGTTTAGTATGACCATGATGACCTCCTTTTTGGTTGACTGGTCATAATGGTCATAGTTAGTAGGATTGGGATACAAATAAATTACACGTCTAGGCTCATTTCTGAACAAAAAAGCTAAGTCTCGGTGGCATTTAGTACCACCGACCTTCGACTGTTCTTGTTTGATTTCAAATTCATATCATATAGAACACCACATCAATCAGTGATTCTTTACCCGGCGCAGCAGGAGAGTGCTTTAACATCCTTGTTAAAGGTCTGCGCGCAGAGTTTTAGTCCTTCCACCATGGTCAGGTAGGGGAAGAGTTGATCCGCTAGCTCAGTGACTGTCATGCGATTGCGAATGGCCAATGCTGCACTCTGAATTATTTCACCGCCTTCATGCGCCAATATTTGCGCTCCGATAATTCGACCGGTTTTCTTTTCTGCCACTAATTTAATGAAGCCGTCGGTCTCGAAGTTGGCCAGGGCTCGTGGCACATTTTCCATGCCCAAGACTCGACTGTCCGTCTCAATATCTTGCGCCTTGGCCTGTACTTCGGTTAAACCCACAGTGGCGACTTGCGGATCGGTAAAAATCACCGCGGGCATAGTGGTGAGATCCAGTTTGGCGTCGCCACCTATCATATTCACAGCAGCACGACTGCCAGCTGCGGCAGCAACATAGACAAATTGCGGCATATTGGAACAGTCTCCGGCGGCATAAATGCCGGAAATATTGGTCTCCATTCGTTCATTGACGATAACCTCACCGCCCTGGTTGGTTTTAACACCGATTGCGGCAAGATTAAGTTGGCTGGTATTGGCATTACGCCCGGTACTGATCAACAGTTGATCACCAATTAACGTTCCCGCATTGGTTTCCAGCGTAAATTGTTCTCCTTGATATGAAACGCTTGCCGCCTGAGTGTGATTCAACACGTTAATGCCTTCTTTTTCAAAACATTCGCTAAGTTTCTCACCTAGCAAGGGGTCTTCTGCATACAGTAATGAATGCCGCGCCAATACCGTCACCTCGCTACCTAAGCGGCGATAAGCTTGTGCTATCTCCAACGCGACCACAGAGGAGCCAATCACGATCAGATGTTGTGGCAGCGCTTTGGCAAATAATGCTTCTGTGGATGTCCAGTAAGGGGTGCCGGCAAGACCATCAATCGGCGGGATCGTCGGCGTCGAACCGGTGGCAATTAATATTTTATCGGCATGCAGCACTAGCTCTGAACCATCGACTTTACGGATGATTAAGGTATTGGCATCGTTAAATCGTGCAAACCCTTTAATTAAACTCAGTGCGGGATTATTGTCTAGAATATTCTGGTATTTGGCTGCCCGCAATTCTTCCACCCGCGCGGTCTGCTGCTCGGATAAGCGCGCTCGACTCAGTTCTGGGGCATGATTTTCCAGTCCTGCAAACGGGTTGCTTCGCTGTTGCTGAGCCAATTGCGCCGCTCGAATTAAAATTTTGGACGGCACACAGCCAACATTGACACAACAGCCGCCGATCACCTCGCTTGCTTCAATAATGGTAACCTGTGCGCCACGCTCCGCTGCCTTGATGGCGCAGGCAAAAGCGCCAGAACCGCTGCCTATGATGGCGACCCGTTGCTGAGGGCTAATGTCTTCTTGCTGGTCAGTGTCGCCACACCTTGTCGTGTCTTTAAGCTCTGTTGCAACGTAGCCTAAGGCATTAATCGCTAGGATCAGTTCTGCTACATTGACACCATCTCTTGTGGTGATCACAGCTAGGGCTTTTGCATAAGACACCTCAGTTTTAATGACGCCTTCAACGGCATCGAGCGCCTCTTTAATGTGTTCGACGGAGCTTGGGCAGCTCATCCCTTGTATGGATAAGCGTATGGATAATAAAATCATTTTCTTTCCTCAACTAAGGTAAATAATCATTGGCTTAAACGGCACAACTTTCATCGTCGCAGCGCTTATTAGCGGGTGAAAAAATGTCCCATACAGAAACGGCCACCATCAGCGCGAGCGCCGAATAGGTCACATAAGCACTCCAGCCATATTGAAACAAGGGGTAGAGTGATAACAAGAGTAGCGCTGGGCCGAACATACCCAGAGCACTGCGATGCCACTGCCTATGGCTGAACCAGCCCAGTCCGTTAAGCACTAAGGCAATCCAAGCGAATAGGGGCAATAAGGTGTTGACGAACAGGCCTTCCCATTGGCTGAGAAAGCCTAATCCAATCGCTGCGCCCAAACTGGCAATCGCCGGGAAACACATGGCGCAGCCCATAGCAGAGATAACAGCACCCAAGGAGCCCGCTTTATCACCGATGCGTGTCAGCATATTGAATAAATTGGTCATAGCCTTCTTCCTATTGTTTGATAGTTGACGGGTAACCTGCGTTGGTGGTCGCATCGATTAACGCTTTGACCGTGGTTTTCTCATCATCAAAGGTCACAATTGCCACCTTGGTCTCAAAGGTGACATCGGCCTCGCTGACGCCTGCAACATTTTGCAGCGATTTTTTCACCGTAAAAGGACAGGTAACGCAGTTCATGGTCGGCACGTCTAAGGTCACAGTTTGTGGTTTGGCAGCAGCAGTCAAACTGGTGAGTGCCATAAGGGTTAATAACGTGACTTTTCATTGTATTCTCCAAGTGTTAGTTAAAAGTGTAAGTGCTATGAATCGCTGTGTTCTGTCATTAATCTTCAATTGGTTAACGCCAAATCCTTGGTGCTGCACTTAGGCAAACCAGACAATCCAGTAATTGCTGGTCACTAGCACTAGCGCTGCGAGTGCCGTTAACCAAAAAAATGACCTGTCGACGCTTGCGCACTTGCGGCACGGCGCAGGCGGTTCCTGGATCACATGCTTCCATTGGGCGATAAACGTTTCGACCGGCGACAGCAAACAGAGCCAATACCACAACAATGAAAATAGGACGATAGGGTTCTAATAAGGTCAGGTTACCAATCCAGGAGCCACTGACTCCCAGCAACAGCAATATGAAAGGTCCAGCGCAACACAGGCCAGCGCCGACGGCGGCAACAATGCCACCAATAATGGGCAGATTAGGATCTTTTGGGGACACGTCTTACTCCTCAGTTTTCAATGTATGGAGTAAGTGTAAGTGCCGTACCTATGTACGGAGTCAAGCATATTTATCTGTGGGTAGAGTCGATCAGGGTTGCAAGGAATCGATAATGGGGCAATGGCTGTCATCTTCATTGTTATGGCACTGTAGCAACAGTGTATTAAGCGCGGTTTCCAAGCGTCGTAAATCAACCATTTTTTCTCTGACGGCGCCAAGTTTATGCTCGGCAAGCTCTTGGACTTGACTGCATGGGCGATCCTCTAGGCTCAATAGATTAGCAATTTCCTCCAGCGTAAATCCCAACTCCTTGGCTCGTTTGATAAAGCGAATACGGTTCACCGTTTCATTTGGGTAATGACGGTAACCCAGGTCTGGCTTCAGTGGTTGCTCGATCATTCCTCGTCGTTCATAAAAACGCACCGTCTCAATATTGATACCAAGCTCATTGGCCAGCTTACTGATGGTTCTTTTCTTTTCAAGTGAGACAGAAGTCATACCTCTTCCTTTGATTACTATTATGAATGGGATCATAACATTTCTTATTAGGTGGCCAAATCTACTATGCCACTACACAAGAAGTATAAACGATGCTGAACTCCATAATTCTGACTTGAATTTAGTGGCAAGAATCCAGTAATTTATGAGGCTCACCGCCATTGCGGGGCTTATTCGTATTAGAATTACTTATGGATTAAAGTAGTACCCGAAACACGCTTTTGGGCATAAATAATTTACGTGTCTAGGCTCATTTCTGGACAAAAAATAAGTTTATTGACACTATAAAGTTTGTACAGTAAATGATAATTCGAATCCATTTCACATTATAGATATGAGGCATGACATCTCGTTTGAAATCTTCATCTATACCTGACATGACCAGCTTGCTTTGCGCATAAATACATACCTAGATTATTTAGAGCAGCTAGAGGATTGCAGATAAAGAATAAATATCTTTTATGCTCATCCCCCGAATAAACCATCTATGTGAACTTGAAGCCTTTGAAAATGCTCTAATTCACCATTGCAAATGAAATCTATTGGCTTGTTACCATTGAAAGGGGAATTATGATTTACCATATTAATAAAACCATAGATGTTTTTAGGGTTGTTAAATGTTAGCCGTAAGCCAGCATGAATATTCAGGATATAGCTTATTCTTTCAACTTGCTCTTTGCTCAAACACATTTGCTCAAACTCAAGTGATTCATAGTTCTCAGGCAATTTAAGTAACTTTTGAATTTCCTGTTGGCTGCAACTCCATTTTTCCAGGATCCTCAATGCCGTTTTAAAACCAATTCGAACAACTTTTGGATCATTGCAATCGATTTCTTTCATATGTATCCCTCAATAACTGACCACATAATCTAACCACTAAAATTAAAAATATTCATTAATTTTACTACTATTTTTTATACACCTAGCTTGGCTAAAAGATATTTTTTCATGTTCATTTGGAGATACAGGACCAAGGTAGTTCTGCTTGTGTTCGCTGAGTAATGTAAATTTCTATTGAGTCTGACATTGAAAACCTGTAGTTTTTAGGGTGCGTTTATGCTCCTAAAGAAGGGCAATCTGCATTTTTAGTTCACAAATTTCAATTTATTTCGGAGTAATAGGATATGCTTTTTGGGGTAATCCAGACGTTCTAATTTTAGCAGTCTCCACCATTTATCAATAGTCGATTTACCAACCTTCATCGCTTTCACTGTTTGGATGATAGTATAGTTTTTATCGAGAACTAGTTGGGCAACATCGAGTTTAAATAAGTACTAACTTTTTCATTTCCCTATCATCATAATTATTTTTAGAAATAAATACTTAGATAGATTTTGGAACAACTAAATTGACTTTAGACTTTCTGCAACCGACCAAAATACAACGATTTTCAGAAGAAATACTCCCAGCCAAAACTCGCTTCGCATAGCTGTATTGTCGTGAATGCTTTTCTTGTTTGATAGAGCGGAAGTCGTTTGACATGAGATTTATACCATAAAAGTTAGTAGTTAAGTTATACGCTCTGTAGTGTTTATTGCAAGATTTATCACTTCAGATAATAACAACATGATTATGATCCAATTCTAATCCCTAGGTATTGGCGCGATAAATACTATAATGATCTTACCCTAAATAACATGCACATCTTTACGGATCCTATTTATGTTCACCAATCTGAAACAGCAGCTCTTATGTGAACCGTTCTTGGGGTAAAACGTTATCCGTTATTATATCCAGCCTTAGACGGAACGAGTGAAACCATTGAAGAACATTTTTTAGCTACTTCATATGATAAATTCGCTAATATTTTCGGTAGATTTAGTCAAGAATCTATCGCTTTGGGACTCAGTGAGTTGCGGTGATGACATTAGTTATTGTGAATGAATAAGCGAAAAAAGTTGGCCTTTCAAACTATCTACATATCGAAGCTGATTGATTCTAATTGATATCAGCAATCGTATACTGTATTTTTATAAGGGCTATCCATTTAGCGCCACCAGTGTCAATATGTAGTGATGAAAACTTCATCGTATTTATTAAAAGCTGGTGTAGATTACCCTACAAGTTGGGGCGAATTTGTTGATTGGTTTCATGATGAACAATCCTGCATTAGCTACCTTTACAAACTTCGTTGGCCAAACGGATTCATATGCCCAAGCTGTTCAAGCCATCAATCACCTTATCAGTTAAGTAATGGCAAGTTAAAATGTCATGCTTGTCGTTCTCAGTGTTCAGTAACATCAAGTACACTTTTTGACAAAACAAGAACCCCCATGAAAAGTTGGTTTGCTGCCGTCTGGTTTATTACAAATCAAAAAAATGGTGTCAGCGCTCTTGGAGTTCAAAGGTTATTAGGTCTTGGGAGTTATCAAACCGCTTGGTCATTAATGCACAAGTTAAGGTATGCCATGGTTGATCCTGAAAGGGATAAACTGTCCGGCATCGTAGAGGTTGACGAAACACTAATAGGTGGCGTCGTTCCCCAATCATCTATTAAAAATCAACAGGGTAAGCGTAAGGCTGTAGTTTTGGTAGCAGTTGAGCTGCTATCACGCTCTGGATTTGGCCGGATACGTTTAAGGCAAGTGGAAAGTGCAACCAAAGAACATATCCATCAATTCATTCAAGATGTAATTGAACCTGGTAGTACAATTTGTAGTGATGGCTCTCAAGCATACAAACAAATAGACAAGAAAGGATATAAGCATAACCGAATAGTGCATTTAGGTTCATCTGTACCTGCACATGAAACAATGGCTGGGGTGCATCGAGTCTCATCATTATGTAAAAGATGGCTTTTAGGTACATATCAAGGCGCGGTAAAGGCTAAGCAACTTGATTATTATTTAGATGAGTTTACATTTCGCTTCAATAGAAGAAAGTCAGATTCTCGGGGATTATTATTCTACAGGTTGCTTGAACAAGCAGTGCGTTCTAAGCCGATAACGTACCAATCAATTAAAAATCGATAACCACAATATATAGTGGTTGGTTGTGCTAAGTGGATAGCCCTTATTTTTATACAGCCCTTATTGCTAATGTACTTCATATGCGAAAAATAATTCATGTTGATATGGATGCATTTTATGTATCTGTGGAAATTAGAGACAATCCAGAATTAGCCGATAAACCTGTAGCCGTTGGTGGCAGCAGGAACACTAGAGGTGTTCTTTCTACTAGCAATTATATAGCAAGGCAATATGGCGTTCGAAGTGCTATGCCGACAAGTGTAGCATTGCGAAAATGTCCTGATTTAATTTTGGTGCCTGGCAGGATGGACGTATATAAATCTGTCAGTTTGAAGATTCGAGAAATCTTCGAACGTTATACCGATTTAATCGAGCCTTTAAGTTTGGATGAGGCGTATTTGGATGTGAGTGATTGTACGTTATTTGGCGGTTCTGCAACTTTGATAGCACAAGATATTTGCCATTCAATATATAGAGAACTCAATTTGACCGCATCTGCTGGCGTTGCCCCAATAAAATTTTTGGCAAAAGTGGCTTCAGATCTCAATAAGCCAAACGGTATTTTCGTTATTCCACCGGATCGCGTTGATTCCTTTATTGACGATATGGCCTTATGCAAAATACCTGGTGTTGGTAAAGTAACAACTGAGAAATTGCAAAATGATAACCTCAATTATGGACGAGATATTAAAGCTTTAAATCAGGAGTTTTTATCCTCTAAATATGGAAAGTTAGGCATGTTGTTATGGGAACGATGCAGTGGCAATGACGATAGACCCATTGTTGTCAGTAGAGAAAGAAAGTCCGTGGGGGTTGAGAGAACCTTTCCCGAAGATATTTCAGATTTATCTATCCTTGATAATATCCTTAAAAAGAAATTACTCCCAGAGCTTCAACAAAGAGCGGCTAAACACCTAGTAGAAAGGAATATAAGCAAGGTTGGCGTTAAAGTTAAGTTTTCAGATTTTCATCAAACAACAAAAGAGTTTTCAACAGATAAAATTGACCTCACAGTTTTATCCGAATTATTAACAGAAGCCTATGCACGAGGGAATGGTAAAAAAGTACGGCTGCTTGGTATTCATATTGGCCTTTCATCTCATGCTTCTGATAGTAATAAAGCAGAACAAATTTCATTTGAGTGGTAGTGATTTTATAAGTTACTGGTTGACTGTTGGTTAGTTTTATAATTGGTTGCGTTGACAATATTAACGCTAAGCACGTATTACCTTTCATTAATCATTGGTTCGATTAATTGCCATTTCAATATCATCCTTAAATCCTATTAAAATCGACTCTAATTCATCAATCACTTCTGTTGTTTTCGTTCCTGCCATAAGATCCGCTCGTAAGCTATCGACTTGGTCCAAAGCAACTCCGACAGCAGCTCCTAGTGAAATCGAATCATAAACTCTACTCATATGGGTCATTTCATTAAAAGCTAATTCAATATATATGTCGAGTGATTCAGTATTTTTGTGGCCAGTCCATTGCTGTATATCCAATTTCAATTTTGAAGTAGATAGTAATGCCTTTCTGAAATCATCACTATTATTCAACTGATAATGCTGAATTGCTGAAACAAATTTTTGCGTTATGTAAGCGTGACGAAATAAGTGCGCATGTCCCGGTTGATCATCAACGCCAGCAGAAAAACAAAGATCATGCAATTCTGTTGTCATAGTATCTGGTTTTAATGGTTTACCAGTTGTGTGACTTATAAAAAGAAACCCATGATCATTGTTAGCACCAATAGTAGTTCGAATAACCTGCCTACGTATACGCTTAATATACCTCATAGCTTGCTCAATAAAAGTGCGTGGCACCGGTACATCTCTATTGGTGCCCCCTTTAACGGTGATCATTGAAAGGAGGGGTGCTCCACCATAAGAAAACGATGCTTTTTCTACATCTTTGACTTTAATATGTGATACTTCAAACCTGCGAGCACCAGTCTGTTCAAAACACGCAATCATTAATCCTTTTCTCAGCCGTAAGCCTTTATCTTCAATTTTATTAACTTCATTTTTGATCGCAATCACAACTGTTGGGCTGATGGGGAATTTTTTCTTTATTGGGTCGGGATCTGGTAAATCAGCATGATCCCAGTATTTTTTTATTAAGGCTCTCTTCCCTGGACGCTTTTTCTTTATTTCTCGTTGCTTCACTGTGATTCGACAATGTTCTTCACCAATAAAATCGCTATTATCGTACAACTCTCCTATAAAAATTAAGAAATCAATGCACTTACGACCAATTTTAATAACTGCATTGCTAGAGCGCTTCAACTCTCCATTCTTATTTCTTGATTGCAGTCCTCTAATAAATTGAGCAAAAATATTATCTGAAATATCAATCATAGTTATGTCGTTAGAAAAGCAAAATCGTATCATTGGAGATATATTTTTAGCATATTCAGCAAGAGTGCCCCCTCTGTTTCGACGACTTTTACCTAGCTTCCATTGTGACAGCATGTAAGCATTAGCTTCGTAACAAGGTACTGAATTAGGCCAGTAAATAAATGGAATCTCACCAGCCTCCCTCATGTTTACTTTTCCTATCTCATCGACATGCGCAGGCAAATTGAAATCAACAGAAAGGAGATTAAATAACTGCTTATTATTCTTCATTAAAAAGCTCAGCTATCACTACCAAAGAGTCTTCTCCACAGGCAGATAGTTTGGCATGAACAACATCTAGGTTTCTTTTATGACGCACTGCCGACTCCTTTGAAGCAGAAGATAATATTGCATTTTCAGCAATTGACTGAAGCTCTCTTATAAAGAATGTCAACGTCATGTTACGAGCTTCAAGAGCTGAAATTTTTACAGCTTGCTCCTTGGCCTTAGCCTCCAAAGCAATACGAGTACCAGGCTTTGGTCGTAATTTCTTAGCAACTTCCTGCTCTATTGCTTCAAGCGCACCTATGCGACGCAGATCTATTCCTGAAAAGCCATCATTTAAGATTTTATCGGCGCTTGATTTTAAAGTATTTAAACTACAACCTGTAATATTGCGCTCAAGACTAACCCATTTAGCCAGCTTGCTCTGTGACTTAAGAGAGTCAATTAAATCGTGATTTTCAGACCATATCTCAGGTTTATCAATTACTTCAAGTAATGTTTTATTGAGCGACTGCGTTGACAACCATCGTTGATTACTAGTAATTTTAAACCTCCTTTATCACTACCGTTAAAGTCACTTTTCGAACTATTTCCCCTTGCTCATTTGTAACGGTTAAAAATCTTGGCTCAAGATCTATAACTCCATCCATCAATAGCATTTCTACATTAGACTCAAGTTCTTGTTTTAGAATTTCTAATGTAGGATCAAGCATAACATAACCCGATTGAGCCTCTTCTTCAAAATCATCTACAATATCAGCAAGTGATTCGATGGACAGTGTACCGAAATCAAAGCGTTCTTTAAGGAGCTCACGAAGACGCTCTATTCCTTGAATATTATTCGCATTGAGGCCATGCACTAACGCCTCAGCTTTCACTCCTCGTAAAACTAAACCTGGTGTATTTTCTGTAATGTAATGCCAAAGGTGTTCAGCATCTGTATGACCAAGAAACCAGCGCAATGTATCAAGCCCATCATATCCAGAGCTCCAAAAGAAGCACATGGCAAAAAACCTTCGTAGCTGATGTTGGCGAATATAGTAACGACGAGTTCCAAAATTTTCGAGTTTGATTGTCTTCGTCTCGAAATAGTCGCAGAATCGGTTTAAATTCAATCCATAGGCTGAATTAGACATTTCAAAAGAATAAGCCCCTGATTGAAGTATACTTACAAATAGGTTTTCATAATCAGCTCCCTTATTACTTTCAATAATTACTTGTCGAAACTTCTGTAACTTCCAGATTAACTTAGCTCCTGAGCATGTGATTGGTCGAATAAGCAGCTCTCTATCTCCAGCATGTCCGGATTTCCGATTGTCAAACTCAAGGGAGTAATTAACATTTTTGTTTTTGTCCAAATGAGGGTCTTTCCCACGTGGTAATAAACAATCATACTTAAGCTCCCTTATTTCACTTGTACGCCGAGCCATCAAGATACCAACTACAACAAAGATACTGCCTAGTAATACTTCATATAAAGCATGCAAACTATTATTAGATCTAAAGACTTTAAAATACTCATCAGAGTCAGTTTTTCTTTTAAGGCTCCATTTTTGAACGCCTAAGGCCAATAGAGTGCTTGAAGTGAAATCAGGAACTAACATATCCAGCATTTTCACTTTATCTCTAGAGTTACTTTTATTCGCGAGTAATATCTCGCCAACAGATTTGAAAATGTCATCGGCATATTGGGTTGTAAACTCAAACGCATCGCGCAAGGCTTTTAATGCCACATCACCAGGGAGCGTTCTAAATCGACATATCCCACTGGAATTAGGAAGTTGATTCAATTTACTTTGGCTATCATATTCATCAAGAACATTATCTTTAATACCTTTAAAGTTTTCTCCTGACACTATTCGTAACGAATTAATAAAGTCTTTGTAAGCTGTAATGGCTTTATTTGAAGAAACACCTTCTTGATTAGATTTAACAGGTACTGCAGCAAATTCCTTTAATTTATACTGGTCACCAAATTTCAAATCTGGAATCTGAACAAAATTAGATCCGCATCCACTTAGAGTATTAGAATATAAAGGAAAAATTAAAACTTTTGATTTATATCCAGTATGTTTTTTATAGCCACCTTCGGACCAAATCCATGCTTTTGCACGTAATAACTCTTCATTTGATAATTCAAGGGAAAAATCACCAGGTGGATATTGAATTTCTGGGCAGTGTTTTATGCAATCATTGATATGAACATCTGTCACATCCCCCCCTTTTTCCTTAAGAAACTGGGTGACACGATAAGAATACTCATAAACGCCTTCACTAACCCCTAAGCGCATTCGTTCCAAAAATATAAGAAGATCATTACTGGTGACTAACGAAATTCCAAATTCAGCAAGTCGAAAATATTTCTTTCTTATCAGCAAGTAATCAAAAAAATTCAATGCTATCTGAACTTTAGCTGAACATGTCGTTGAGACTAATCGACTTCCGCCGTTATATCTAGGGTGAGTTTGGATACATAAAATATATTTGAGGGTAAAAAGGAATTCACTATTTTTAGGATCGGTAAGAAGGCTACCATCTTCAAGTATTATTCTGAAATCAATCCTTTTTTTACGCGACCCAAAAAGGCAATCCCATACAACATCTTTATAATCAGATAACAACCACTCTGGAGATGTAACTTTATGACTAAATGACGGAACAGCTGGCTTTAGTATTAATTCTAAAAAAGCTTGCCGTGACTCAAAAGGAATTGATAAGGCCAAATTCTGCGCCTCTTCCAACTCAACTTTAGACATATTTTCAATATTTTTTTCGCCATTATTAATAGCTAACTTAAGATTAGGCATAAATAGCCCTCAATAACCGTTCAGGAGCCAAAGGCGAATCCTCAGCAGCTTTCATAGCTTTCATAACACTCTGATCAACTACACCCGCATTAATACTCAAACGGATGAAAGAAGCAATTTCATACCACTCAACAGCTACAGGTGTAATTTTTTGCTTGTTGGGCGCATTTTCGACCAATTCTACTAAAGAATTCAAAACCTTGAGTAGCTGTACAGATATCGTAATAATTCCATCATAAAGGTTACCGATAAATGTTGGAGGAATTATGTCATCAATTTTCCCATCGACTATATGATCTGGTAAAGTTTTGAGTCCATGATTTCTTAGGAATGACTCCAACTCTTTTTCATCAATATCAAGCGACTCAAATAAAAAATCACTATCTTTCATTGCTTCATAAATTAAAGCATTTTGAAAGATAGATATCCATCTACCTTGGAAATAATCTAATATCGGCTTTGGTAAGTATGAGCTGAGTAAATATGGGTCATAATTCTCATGCCCTAAAGCTTCACTCATCATCTTCACGCTCTTTGTTTGTAAATAAACACGAACACCGCAAGAAGCTCTCATGCTATCACACCCCAAATTACTTCTAATTTCTTGAGCAGCATTTAAATCGATAAAAGGTGAAGGTAATAAAATAGATTGTACAATTGGAGAGTTATCCATGGATTCATGTGAGGGAGGAAAAATACGCTTAACACGACTAGGCTTTGATAACCCAGAAGCGCTCCGAAGCAGCATATAACGCCAATCATCAACCCCTTTTCCTTTCAACCACTCACGGGCTTCACTCGTATATTGAATAATATTTTCAATTATGGATTTTGAAACATCATTAAGAATGACGACTTGCTGAGCTAATTTTACGTTTTTACGCCGCTTAAGACTTACAGCTATCCACGAACCACCTGCTTTTCTAAAGCCAGTCTGTTTGCCGTGCTTATCAAATAGTTCAAAATTACAAAGCCAGCTTTCGGTGATTTTTGGATGTTGTTCAATCAATAGTAAAATAAATGGTACTAAGGTTGATGCAGGTCCAAGCAAACCAAATTTTTTTACAAAATCATTAGTATTATTTGCTCCTAAAAAACCTATATATAAAGAACCTGAGTAATCCCAAAGATAATGTGCCCAAGTTGCAGCTTGATTAGCAGGTTCTTTCATGTCTATTACCTGTCCATTAGCATAACCTACTGGAATAACTTGCTTAACCTGGCCAAAGGCAACTAGATTTTTTCGTTCACGGAACGCCTTCATGGTTTTATCAACTTCTTTTTTACAGGCAGTGGAAACATGCTCAATATCAGTTTCAACTGAAAGTAAAATTTCCTTAATAGCTTCATCATCACTGAAAGATAATGGTATTTTAGTTACCAACTTACCATTAAAAGCATTACCATTTTGATCTTTTACTATATTGGATCCACTATCAGTAGAGTTATATTTCCAAACAGGTTGAAAGATTTCATAAGGTGGTACAGGCCAAATATTACTTTCAATAAAAACTTTATTTGCCAATTGCACAGCCCTTGACCATGAAGACCTGTAAAAGTTTCTCATAGACTCATTGTTGGCTTTAACTTTTAATTTATAAATAGAGAATATTTGCTCAAAAAAGCAGTTAATATACTTCGGTTTTGTTGCTAACTGCAAATCTTCCAATGTTGGGCAAACTTGCACCATTAAACTATAGAAGTTCATAAATGCGTTTAAGTCAGTTTCTGCCGTTTTGTAAAGTCTTGTAACTATATAGCGGTTTAAGGATTCAAAGACTTGATTTGTAAAACGTTCACCATAATGTGACTTAAATAGAGAAAGGTTCACAAATCGATGTTCCCCATGTTTACATGTAACAAACCAGCCTTCGTAATACTTTAATTGGTCAAGGCAAATAGTATCTTCACGATACTGAGCCATACATAATTGAACATCTTCTGTAATTCGACAATTAATAATGTTTGGAAATCTTGGCGGCTTGAGACCTACGTGATTATAAATATGATTTAAAACCGTTCGAAAATCAGAAGAAACTTGATATTTCCGTGCTTTTTCTCCGAGATTAAGTTCTGTGTATATAAAGCCAATGAATCTTCTTACTAGCAACTCTTGAGAACGATTAAAATCCAATAAGTGTAGATTCCTTTTAGTTATATCCAAAAATACTCTAAATATATTAAAAGTGAACTTTGCACTTTGTTTACTTTTAAGAGATGAGTAATTACTTTCTAAAACTTTTTCAAATGCATCTTCAAGAGAAGAGTTTAACACTTTAGCTCGAGGGTACAGGGAGAGGTATCTAGTTCTTATCATCGCACTCACTCTAAATTTAAAGTTGATAGCTGTCAGAATACAAAGAAGCTATATCAATAAGAATAAGTTAGCAATTAGAACTAGATAAAGCAAATGACAACTTTTTATAACTAGGAAAAGGGAGTAGCAAAATAACAATCCATATCGATGTGAATGATTTTGCGCATTCTATAACCATCATCATTTACTCAATTAAAAACAATGATACTGTATATAAAAACAGTATTCAATCATTGTGTATTGTTAATATAATGAATAAGTACAACTCAACATACTTTTTAAAAGTCAAAACCTAGCTTCAAGTCATTCTAAAACTCGATAAAATATTATTGTAGAAAAACCTAGATCATCTACGAAGTTAATCAATTGGCTAAATCGATTGTAGACAATGTTCTTATTACTTCATTTCTGTTTATTGAGTCATTATTTCTTTTCAAAAGCATTACAAAATCATAAGCATTTAACTTATTTTGACTATCTAGCAGTTCAGGGTCACTACCTTTGCTAAGTAAGTATTCGACTAATTTTTTATCATTAAGTAAGATTGCAGCATGAAGAGGTGGTAATCCATCAATCTCGCTTTTGCTATTAACAGAAGCACCATTTTCGATAAATTTATCTAAGTAAACATATTTTTTTTTCTGATTAGAAATGCTAAATAAAAATGCTATACCGCTAGCAGACTGAAGCTCATCTAAGTCTTGTTTAGTTAATCTAAAATTAAACAAATAAAATTCACAGAATGAATTTGGTATGTAATGTGTATTATCTTCTACACTACATAATACAACATCTTCAACACGGCTATTTTCAAGCGAATAAATGGCACCTAATGAATACAGAATAATAGTAATGAAAACACATCCAAGTAATACCTTAAATCTCATTTTAACTCCATATAACTTTGTTGTTTAAGTTAAAAGCTAAAACACCAAAATGTGGACCTTTTGTTTTTGCTATTCCATTTAAATACATGAGTAAAACACGACCAAAACTGTATGATAGTTGCTCTCTCACTCTGTCATATATTTTTATTTGCATTAAATCTTTAGCTGTTGCATGACTAAACCAATGCTTTGCAGCACTTCGCCCAAATTTTGTTATAACTTTTTTAGCACCATCTTGAGGGTTCATTGTTGCTCGAAATAAAGAGTCAATAAATCCCATCGCATAAGAGGCGTCTACAGCCTCAACTAACAAACCTTGAGCAAACTCACGTACTTCATCAGTAATATCTAACTCATCAATAATCGAATGTTGACTCGAAAATATAAATTTGAGAATAATTATAGTTTCATCATTATCAAATATAAGTTCACTACTCTTGAAACTCTTAAGGTGTACATTTCTATTCATTTCAACTTCCATGTAGTTTATCAAATGTTCTATAAAATATATCAATTTAGTTAGAAACAAACCATTATCACTTTTAATGTATCTCCCACCAACGAACACAAAAAAGCCCAAACTGAGTTGGGCTTTACTAACATGTAACGTGTCGACTAAGTCGTTACATTTTAGTCTGTAAATAGTTCTGTAAACCAATACGTTCAATAAGACCTAATTGCTTTTCTAACCAATACATATGATCAGATTCAGTGTCATCTAATAACACCTCTAAAATTTCACGGGTTTGGTAATCAGCCTTTTGCTCACATAAGCCGATAACCTTACGTAAATGATCAGCCACATGGTATTCATATGCAAGATCATTTTGTAGCATTTGTTGCACATCTTTACCTATGTTGAGCGCTTCACGACTGGCAACATCTGGAGTGCCTTCTAAAAATAAAATACGTTGGATCAACTTAGCTGCATGTAATTTTTCATCGTCTGATTCATGTAGAATACGGGTATAAAGTTCGTTAAATCCCCAATCCTCATACATGTGAGCATGGACAAAATATTGATCCATAGCAGATAATTCGCCGGTTAATAAACTATTGAGCGCATCGATGACTTCTGGATGACCTTTCATAATAATGTCCTATTAATCGTTAATTTGTGATTGAAGGTAATTTTGAATACCCGTTTGAGTGATGAGCTCTTGTTGTGATTCAATCCAATCTAAATGCTCTTCTTCATCTTCGAGTAAATCTTCCATTAAATCGCGACTAACATAATCTTGCTGAGTTTCGCATACCTTAATGGCTTCACGCAAAATGGCAATTTGTTCCGTTATCGCAGTGAGATCGCAGCTAAGCATTTCTTCAGCATGTTCACCAATACGCAATTTATCTAACTGTTGTAGGTTAGGTAAACCTTCAAGAAACAATACACGTTCAATCAGCTTGTCAGCATGCTTCATGTCTTCAATCGATTTTTTATATTCTTTCTCATTAAGCTTTTCCAATCCCCAATGCTTAAACATACGAGCATGTAAAAAGTATTGGTTAATAGCGGTCAGCTCACAAGTAAGTACACGATTGAGTTGGCTGATGACTTTAGGATGACCTTTCATAGTAGTGTCCTCGAGAAGTAATGTGATCTTGATCAATTACAAACAGAATAAAACACTATAGAGTAAAATGCAAATTATCCTTTATTTTCACACACTTACAATTGATAACCATTATCATTATAACTAAGCTTTGTAACTGGCCAGCAATACTCAAGCATAAAAAAAGCCTTCAAAATGAAGGCTCTTTACAAAGCATTAGTGAAACAACCTAAGCTTAAAATAATTAACGAGGTTAAATAATACGATTTTGGTTAAGCAACTTATTTCGAGCTTGCTCTTTTTCCATACGGCGTTTGCGTTTATCACATGGATCATCACAGTCACAGGCTTTCTCTATACCTAAAACACCTAAACCACCGCAACTGCCTTCTACCGCTTTTTTCTTTACGATATAGCCAATGGACATTAGCAAAAAAAATAATAATAAAACCACAAACGCTGCAATAAATGTACTCATCACAAACTCCTATTGACTCATTCAGATTAGGGTAAACTGGTTCAATAAATTAGTAGCTCAATCAACCAGTTTAAAAATAAGCAAGCTACTTAAGATACGATTTAAACGCATCACTGTAATAGACCTGATATCCCTGCTCTTGCTTCTCTATCAACATTACCGCTAAATTGTTCTTTTTAGCTAACGCCAATGAAGCCTCTGTACCTAACACCATCATGGCCGTTGCATATCCATCTGCGGTCATACAACTAGAGTGTAACACGGTTGCTGAAGCTAATTGATGCTTTATTGGATAGCCGGTACGAGGATCAATTAAATGTGAGAAGCGCTCACCATTTTCTTGATAAAAGTTACGATAATCACCCGAAGTTGCCAATGACATAGTGCCAGGTTCAATGATTTGCTGAACCGCTTGACCTTCGCTGGTTGGTTGCTCTACAGCTACTCGCCAAGGGGTATTATCACTCTTAGTTCCTTTGACATTCAGTTCGCCACCAATTTCAACTAAATAACCAGATACATGATATTTATCTAATAAAGCGGCAACCTTGTCGACGCCAAAACCTTTGGCAATTGAAGATAAATCGACATACAAATCTGCATTATGCTTGGTTAATGTCAAACCGTTTACAGACAGCTCATGTATGCCCATTTTAGCTTTTGCAGCATCAATTTGAGCTTGAGTAGGTTCTGATATAGGGCGCTTATCGGGACCAAATCCCCATAAATTAACCACTGGGCCTAAAGTGATATCTAATGCACCATCAGTCTCATTATAAAGACGCATGCCCTCTTTAATCACCTTAATTGTATCGGCCGAGACGCTAACGCTCTGCTGCACCTGCAATTGATTAAACTTAGATAGTTCTGAGTCAGGACGGTAAGTCGACATTTGATCGTTAACCACCTCCAATGCCATGTCAATTTCAGCTTGCAGTAGTTGTGGTTCGGGTAAGCTTTTATTACTGACCACTTTAATATGATAAGTGGTACCCATTGTACTGCCAGATAATGAAATAATAGGCTCTGGAGAGCTACATGCACTCACAAATAATAAAACCGCTGGCAATAGCAGTAACTTGATTGAATTTACAGTCATCTCAAATTTACACTTGTATTAAATGAACAAAAAAATTGCAGCATGCGAGACCTGTGTTTAACCACCCTGTCTGCACTGCTGCAATCTCATGACTTACATGTCGATGTTATGGGTTAACTCATTAACCACCGAAATCATCTAATAAGATATTTTCGTCTTCGACACCTAAATCTTTTAGCATACCAATAACAGCTGCGTTCATCATTGGAGGTCCACACATGTAGAACTCACAATCTTCTGGCGCATCATGGTCACGTAAATAGTTTTCATACAATACGTTATGGATAAATCCAGTATAACCAGTCCAGTTATCTTCTGCTTGCGGATCTGATAACGCGACATGCCATTTGAAGTTCTCATTTTCAGCCGCTAAGCCATCAAAGTCTTCTACATAGAACATTTCACGTTGAGAACGCGCACCGTACCAGAAACTGATCTTACGCTTAGATTTAAGACGCTTTAATTGGTCAAAAATATGTGAGCGCATCGGGGCCATACCTGCACCGCCACCAATAAATACCATTTCTGCATCGGTATCTTTAGCGAAGAACTCACCAAATGGACCAGAAATAGTCACTTTATCACCGGCTTTTAAGCTCCAAATATATGAAGACATTTTACCGCAAGGCAAGGTTAAATTACGTGGCGGTGGCGTAGCAATACGCACGTTCAACATAATAATCCCAAACTCTTCTGGATAGTTAGCCATAGAGTAAGCACGAATGGTTTCTTCGTCTACTTTAGACTCTAACTTGAAGAAACCAAAGTGTTCCCAGTCGCCACGATACTTATCAGGCACTTCAAACTCAGCATACTTAATATGATGAGCAGGCGCTTCAATCTGAATGTAACCACCGGCGCGGAAAGGCACAGACTCGCCATCAGGAATTTGCAGCTTAAGTTCTTTAATGAACGTCGCTTTGTTATCGTTAGAGATAACAGCACATTCCCATTTCTTGATGCCGAAGATTTCTTCATCAAGTTCAATTTCCATATCAGATTTAACGTTTACCTGACAAGATAAACGACAACCTTGACGAGCTTCGCCCTTGCTAATATGATCAAGTTCGGTTGGTAGAATATCACCACCACCAGACTTAATATTCACACGACACTGACCACATGAGCCACCGCCACCACAAGCACTTGATACGAAGATGCCGTTGTCTGCTAAAACGCCAAGTAACTTGCCGCCAGCACCTGTTTTAATTGCTTTATCTGCGTCGCCGTTAATACCAATAATGATATCACCGCTTGCCACTAGTTTTGATTTAGCGAATAAAATCACTAACACCAAAACCAAGACAATCACAGTAAACATACTCACACCTAGATAAACTTCTAGTGGAGTAGATTCAAGAATACCCATTCACTTATCCTTAAAGGTTCAAATTAATGCGTCGTCTCAGTGACTCTTACAGAGAAACACCTGAGAATGACATGAAACCTAGAGCCATAAGACCTGCAGAAACGAAGGTAATCCCTAAGCCTCGTAAGCCATTTGGCACGTCAGAATATTTCATCTTTTCACGGATACCGGCTAGCAATACGATTGCTAACGCCCAACCAATACCAGAGCCAATACCAAATACTACGCTCTCGCCAAGGTTATAATCACGCTCTACCATGAAAGATACTGCACCGAAAATTGCACAGTTCACGGTAATCAAAGGTAAGAAAATACCCAACGCGTTGTACAAAGGTGGAAAATACTTGTCTAAAGCCATTTCCAAAATTTGCACAAGTGCTGCAATCACACCGATAAAGGTGATGAACTTCAAGAAGCTCAAATCAGCATCAGGGAAACCAGCCCAAGCTAGAGCACCTGGAGCTAACAGACCTTGATAAATAATTTGGTTAGCAGGAACCGAAATAGCCAGTACCACGATAACTGCAACACCTAGGCCCATCGCAGTAGTGATTTTCTTTGATACTGCTAAGAAAGTACACATACCTAAGAAGAACGCTAGCGCCATGTTTTCAATGAAAACGGAGCGAATTAATAAACTAATATAATGTTCCATTGCGTTTACCCTTTTGCTTCAACTTGCTCTGGCTTATACGTACGGATCAACCAGATCAGACCACCGATCAAGAAGAATGCACTCGGTGGTAGCAGTAATAAACCGTTAGGTTGATACCAACCACCGTCAGAGATTTTACTGAGGATTTCTACGCCGAATAATGAACCATTACCAAATAGTTCACGCACTACGCCGACAGACAATAGAATTGCACCGTAACCTAAACCGTTACCGATACCATCCATAAAGCTCATCATAGGCGGGGTTTTCATTGCGTAAGCTTCAGCACGACCCATTACGATACAGTTAGTAATAATTAAGCCAACGAACACCGATAACTGCTTAGAAATAGCGTAGGCATAAGCTTGTAATACTTGGTCAACCACAATCACTAACGAAGCAATAATGGTCATCTGTACAATAATACGCACACTGCTTGGAATATGATTACGGATAAGTGAGATAAACAGGTTAGAAAACGCTGTTACCGCAGTTAATGCAATCGTCATTACCAATGCTGTTTCTAACTTACTGGTCACAGCAAGTGCGCTACACACACCCAGAATTTGCAATGCAATTGGGTTGTTATTGATAATAGGTCCGGTTAGAACCTGTTTAAGTTCTTTAGCGTCAGCCATTAGCTTAACCCTCCGTTGTGTGCTTTAGCGATAAAGTTTGCAAAACCTTCTTTACCTAACCAAAACTGCAATGAGTGTTGTACACCGTTACTGGTAAGTGTTGCACCGGAAAGTGCATCAACACCATGAACAGAACTCGCCACTACAGGGTTTTTAGTTACACTAATCGCCAGATTGCCTTGCGCATCAAATAACTGCTTACCTTTCCACAATGCTTTCCATTTTGGATTTTCAACTTCGCCACCTAAACCAGGCGTTTCGCCTTGGTCATAGTAAACAAGTCCTTGAACTGTATTTAAGTCAGCTTCAAGTGCCAAAAGTGCATACATGGTTGACCACAAACCATAACCGTGAATAGGAAGAATGACGCTAGTCAGTTTACCTTCATCATTATGAACAAGGTAAACCACTGCGGTATCTGCAACACGTTTGATCGAGGCAATATCGTTTTCTGGCACAGACGAAGTGTCAGTATCACGAGACGCTTTACGTTGATCGTAAAGGTTAGCATTACCTTCAACAAACTCACCGGTTTTAAGATCAACTAAGCGAGCTTCAACATATTGTTCGTACTTGCTTAGGATTTCTTTCTTGGTGACTTTACCTTCTTTGGTATTTATCAGGCTCGCCGCTTCAAGAATATACTTTTGCTTATCGAGTAACTTATTTTCTTGCTGAATAGGCTTTAACACCACGGCAGCGGTCGAAACCAGTACTGAACAGATAAGACATAAGCCGACAACAACAAATAACGTTCTTCCGAACGAATCTTTATTACTAGCCACGAGCAATCCTCCGCTTGATATTTGACTGTACGACAAAGTGGTCAAATAATGGAGCAAATAGGTTAGCAAACAAAATAGCTAACATAATACCTTCAGGGAATGCAGGGTTAACCACACGGATAAACACTACCATTGCACCAATAAGGAAACCGTATGCCCACTTAGCGGTATTAGTAAACGACGCAGAAACAGGGTCTGTCGCCATAAACATCATACCAAATGCAAATCCACCTAACACTAAGTGCCAATACCAAGGCATTGCAAACATCGGGTTGGTGTCACTGCCAATCATGTTAAGTAAAGTCGCAATAGCAACCATACCTAAGAAAACACCACTGACAATTCGCCAAGAGGCAATGCGGGCATAAATGATAACTAGACCACCGAGCAAAATAGCAAAGGTAGAGACTTCACCGACTGAACCAGGAATGAAGCCCATGAAAGAGTCAATCCAGTTAGCCGTTGAGGCATAGTCAAACGTACCTTGTGCGGCTTGGCTTAATGCTGTTGCACCTGAATAACCATCTGCAACAACCCAAGTAGTATCACCAGACATGCTTAATGGGTAGGCAAAGTACAAGAAAGCTCGACCAGCCAATGCAGGGTTTAAGAAGTTACGCCCTGTACCGCCAAAGATTTCTTTCGCTACAACCACACCGAAGGTAATACCTAGTGCAACCATCCACAATGGAATAGTAGCCGGTAAAGTCAGAGCAAATAGTACCGAGGTAACAAAGAAACCTTCGTTAACTTCATGACCACGCACTGATGCAAATAGCACTTCCCAAAAACCACCGACGATGAAAGTCACGGCGTAGATAGGTAGGAAGAAGCACGCACCGTAGAACATCAAGGACGTAATGCCAGAGTCTGCAGTAAGTTGAGCGCCAAATAACTCAAATAAGCCAACTTGCCAAACATCTGGCGTGCCGAAACCGGCTGCCATCGCGACTTGAGCTTGTAAGCCTACGTTATACATACCAAAAAACATTGCTGGGAATGTACATGCCCAAACCGTAATCATGATACGTTTTAGGTCAACATTATCGCGAACGTGGGTTGCACCTTTGTTCACTTTACCCGGAGTATAAAATACTGTGGCAGCCGCTTCATAAAGGGCATACCACTTTTCGTACTTGCCGCCTTTTTCAAATTGCGGCTCAATACGTTCGATAAAATCTTTCAAACTCATTAGCCTTCCCTCTCGATCGTATCTAAACAATCACGCAAATATGAACCGTAGTCATACTTACCTGGACATACGAACGTACACAATGCCAAATCTTCTTCATCTAACTCTAATGCGCCTAAACGGGCTGCGCCGTCAAAATCGCCAGAGAGTAAATCACGAAGTAGCATAGTAGGTAGAATGTCTAGAGGCATCACGCGTTCATAGTTACCAATAGGTACCATTGCACGGTCTGAACCGCAGGTGCTAGTGGTCATATTAAATAGACGCGATGGGCTTAAGTGGCCTAAGAATGCACGAGTGATAGAGAATTTATCTGCGCCAGGCATAGCCCAACCGAACAATTCTTTTTCTGTCCCTTCTTCCAGTACGCTCACCTGCTGATGATAACGCCCCAGATAAGCTTGAGGTCCAACCGCTGTGCGACCGCTTAACACTGAGCCCGAAATCACACGAACACCATCACCAACTGTTTCATCAGCAGTCAGTTCAGTCATGCTAGCACCCAAAACGGTACGAACTAGACGAGGTTTTTTCGCTTTAGGACCACCAATCGCAACCACACGTTCAGTGTTTAATACACCTTTGGTGAACAGTTGACCAAAAGCAATCACATCCTGATAGCCAATATGCCACACAGTACGTGTTGCAGAAGCTGGAAGAACGTTGTGAATATGCGTACCCACAAGGCCTGCTGGATGTTTACCCGCAAACTCTTGGACTTGCGCATTGGCTGCTGGGATATCGGCACCTTGTGCTTTACATAGGTAAACTTTACCTTCAGTCAATCGTGCTAGAACCTTAAGGCCGTTAGCAAAATCTTCTTTATGTTGAGCTATGACTACCACAGGATCGGCAGCAAGAGGTTGAGTATCAATTGCAGTAACAAAAATACCTGCAGCAGTAGCATCTACAGCCGGCACTTTACTGAAAGGGCGTGTACGTAAAGCAGTCCACAAACCTGAGTCAATCAGATTATCACGAACAACTTGTACGTCTAACGTGTCTAACTTATCAGCATCGTATTGAGCAAAAGTAACGCTATCGTCACCTTCCACAGCAATAACAACTGACTGAAGTACACGTCTTGCACCTCGGTTGATTTCTAAAATAGTACCACTGGCTAAAGCCGTATATTTAACGCCTAAGTTCTTTTTATCTTCAAAAAGAACTTGGCCTTTTTGTACTTTATCGCCCACTTTGATTTTCATCGTTGGACGTAAGCCAATATACTCTTCACCCAAAGTCGCTACGTGTCTAATGGCTGGGCCATTATGGATAACTTGCTCTGGTCCGCCTGCTATAGGCAGTTCCAATCCTTTCTTAATTGTAATCATATCCACAAGCACTACGTTTGAAGGAAAGACAATGCGCCACGTTCCGCTGCAAAAACAAAGCATTAACAAATGCCTCACGTTTGAGCTAGCGCAGATTTAACTCGAAAATGCGATCGTAATCACGCTGGTCGCGCGCATTTTACCGCAAATATGAGACTATCGCCACGAAAATTATAGGTGTTTTCATACCAATACATTACTTTGTTAAATGATTTTTAGATCAGACTGAACGAATAAGAACCTGCAAGGTTATGCCGTATACGAAAATCTGATAAAAAAACTATCGCATTAATTTTAAAGAAATAAATTTCAGCTGTTCAACCACGAGAACAATTGTGACATAAATAATACTCCCCAAATGAGTCATCACTTGAGGAGTATTGGTATTTTGACATCAAAGTCACATCAGTTGTGATCGACTATGTCTACAGCTTACCTTAGCCTATAAACTATTCTCTAGAAATGGCCTTGATAACCAAAGTAAGTCGTCATTTCAGACTGTCCTTGGAATCCCATTACAGTGCGATTTGCCACTAACTCTTCGTCTAACAAATTCTCTACACGAACATACAGCTCGTGCTGCTCAGTCAAACGGTAAGTTGCGGCGATATCAACTTTCCATTGACTATCGATAGCACGCTCATTTGTGAAGCCACCTTGATAACCTAATTCAGATTGATACAAGGCTTGAGCCATAATAGAAAAGTCGCCATAAACAATACCTGAGCTTAAGGTCAGTTGTTGTTCAGGTACCCAAGGTAATTGACTATTAGCAGCAAAACATCCCATCAACTCATTGCAATTAGCATTATCTGTTTCAGCTTGGGCATATTGATATTTGGCTTTAAGAGGAATTGAAAAATTATCAAAACTAACGCCATAGGCTATGCTCAAATCTGCGCCGACAACTGAGACATCTTTAATATTCTCTTGTAATGATATTTGCTCATAATCACATACCATGCCCGGCAAACAGCTTACATGCTGGCTATCGTAATCATGCATATAAGCCGTCATGGCAATCGATAAAGCATCTTGTTGATAGCTTAACGCTAATTGATATTGCAGTGCTTCTTGCGCCGTTTGCTCAATATTGCCAGCTGATGCGGCGGTCCAAGCTTGTTTGGCTTGTAACGCGGCTAACCACGGCCCACTCTGATAAGCCACTTCAATAGATGGCGACCAGCCATCATCAGAAAAATCAGCAGCGTTAAGACTCGTATTTACATCACCAAGCTCGCGCGAAACACTGACATGCTCATAACCTAAACCAAGGTTAACAGACCACTGACCATAATTTAATTTGGTATCTACCGCAGATGAAAAAGCTGAAGCATCGTCAGTATAAGTCAGAGCATATTCATTGTCTGTGGTGGGTAAAAGTACTAAATCATTGCCCCATAACCAATCTCGTTGACCTAAACGCATTTCAGCTTTGTCGGTGTGATAACGTGCACTATAAGTCACTTGATGTTGACCATACATAGTGACACCTTTGGTTTGCACACCAAAGCCAGCAAAGTCGTTGTTTTGCGTTAACGCGCCTAAGTTCATGCCATCGACAGTGGGTGATGTTTCAAACGTCGCAATGTCAGTTAGTGAGTCATTATCAATCTGCACACCATCAACAAAACGCATTTCTTGAGATTGTTGCGAATAGGTTTGATAGTAAAAATCAGTATCCATGGTTGACGTCGCTGACAATATTACCTTATGAGCGAGTACATAACGTTGACGTTCACCATCAGTGTTATCTGTGCTGGATGCAGAATATAAGGCAGTCGGGTTTAAGGCGAAATCTGCAGAGGTTAGCCCTAAGTTTCCGCGATCACTGTCTTGCGATGAATACTGGTAACTGAATTCGGTAGTCTGTTGGTTGCGCGCACCAGGTAAACTTTTGGCTGCTATTTTAAATAAAATATCTTTTTGGGTGGTATCGGCCTCTTGCGAAATACGATAACCGACATCGTCTGACGCTGATTGATAATCAACCGCCAGTAACATACCAGATTCTTTTGAAGTGCCACTCACTATGACACCACCATTGATGGCGCTATTATCACTGCCTTCAAGGTTAACATCAGTTGCAGCTTTTTTAGGGCTAATTTGTACAGACTGATAATCCAATTTACCAAAAGCGGCTTCAGAGCTTTCGGTGACACTGGTCATCCCCGTAAAGGATACTTGTTGTTGATGCAACAAATTAGGTTGCAATACTAGATGTTTTCCTGAATACGGCGCCGGAGAAAAGAAGATTCCATCTTGTAAAATAGCAACACCGTCTGTGGCACCCGCATGAGTGAACATCACATTTTGATGCGGTGTAGCAGGTAATACTGTTGCGCCCACCAAACCGAGCACAATATCACTCTGACGATAATGATATTGGCTTATTGATGACTGCTGCAACTCAAGTTGATTATTAATCTTATCAATAGACTCTGTTACCGTTTCGGCAACAGCATTGGTTGAATAGCAAACATAAAGCACTGCGGTGGCTATCACTGACAGGCTAAATGGGTGGTTAGACATATTAATCTCCGTATATGTGTCTGTTCACGCAAAAATCGCTTAATTTGACAAGTTACTAACTAAAACATAAGCATCACAATAACGGTTTTTTTCACATAAAAATAGCGTACTTTTAACGTTTACTCGACATTGAGATGTGCTATTTTCAAAAAAAGCGGCTAAAGCCGCTTTATGATTACCGAGTTAATCAATTGAATTATAATTTACCTAAAATTTCATCACTCAGTTTGAGATCATCATTTTGGTTAACGCTTACGCCAGCAGCAATAATCATCCGCGCAATATCTTGAGCTTGTTCTAATGAGTGCATCTCGTATGTGCCACATTGATACTCATTTAATTCAGGGATATCTTTTTGATCAATCACATTTGTGACGTCAATCATGGCTGCTAACCAAGCATCAGCAACGTTACTTTCTGTCGGTTGACCAATTAAGCTCATGTAAAAACCTGTGCGACATCCCATAGGTGAAATGTCAATAATCTCAATACCATCACCATTCAAATGATCACGCATAAAGCCAGCGAATAAATGCTCAAGCGTATGAATACCACGCTCGCTGAGGATATCTTTATTGGGTGCACAAAAACGCAAATCGAATACAGTAATAGCATCGCCACTTGGCGTGCTCATATGCTTAGCAACACGAACCGCTGGCGCATTCATACGTGTATGGTCTACGGTAAAACTGTCTAATAAAGGCATTGCTTTCTCCAAAATAAATTTAAAAATCTGACAATATAAAGCCTAATAACCAGATACTATCACTATTCCAGCATTGTCACAGTCAGAGTTTACTGCGGATGTTGTTCATCTATTTCAAACTGACTTAACGCATCTTCGGTATAACTAAAATAACGTTTCACAGACTTCTCATTAGCGATATATGACTCTAATACTTTATTAAATAGCGGATCTTTAGCCGCTTCATGATTAAGGACATCATCTCGGGCATTTTTTAATGCTCGCATAACACTATAGGGAAAAGCTTTCACTTGGACATTGTGT